>JAEUVL010000502.1 GCA_016786965.1 Chitinophagaceae bacterium | reverse complement strand
TGGATAGCATACCCGCCCAATACAAAAACAGCGTAGGGCATATTGCCCAGACCTTTATAATTACCTCCCGGGAATTTGCGGGACGTATACTTTACAAAAAGTGGACCTGATGGACGTACGCTGAAATTATCTGTTTCGTATCCCTTCATTCCAGTGGAAACTTTAAAACTATCTTTCAGCACTCCTTCTACATAGAGATACAGTTGTTGCTTTGACTTTACCACATCAGCAAAAAGCAAACATTCCTTTTCCCGGCAGGTGATCTTTTGCTTAGTGTCTTTATTGGTAAGGAAAGAATCAAGCACCCGTACATTTTCTTTTAACCGTTCCAGTTCGCTTTGGGGAATCGTATCATTCTTCAAGCCTGTCACCAGGGCATCCATGTTTTCCAGCATCAGCACTTCCCGGTGCCAAAGGGTATCTATACGGATAAGAAAACTGTCGGTAGTATCAATTCCCTGTAACGGAAGTACCCCATCAAAGTAATTGGTAGTATCATGCACCTCTTTACTCTGCTGTATTAAAAAAGAGTCTTTAAATTGTTCGTAGCGAAAATCTTTTAGTACAGCTTTTGAGTCGGCACTCTTACAACATTGTAAAAAAAAACTGCCAGCCAGTAAGGCTATTACTATCTTACTACCTGTTTTTATAGTCATACAATTACAACCGGGCGGTTGCCTTCTTTTATACTACCCAAAAATAAAACCCGGCACACAAGGAAATACTGATCCTTGTTGTGCCGGGGCATGATTTGGCGTAGCCTAGTTGGCTTCTGCGTACCTCTTAAAGTTGTCAAGAATGGCCTGCCAACCACTTTGTTGCAATTCCAGGGGGTTTTCTGATTCTGCCTCAAAGCTTTCAACAATGCTACTGGAATCACCATTGTCTGTAAAAGTAATTTCGGCTCTTCGTCCGTCGCCCATGGTGTAGCTGATGAACTTATGTTTTTCCACTGCATCATATACTCCGGCAAAGTCGAAACCGAAACTGCCGTCCTTTGCTTCCATCCGGGTTACAAAGCTGCCGCCGGGCCGCAGG
>JAEUVL010000423.1 GCA_016786965.1 Chitinophagaceae bacterium | reverse complement strand
ACGAGCATCATGGTGGGCAGGGTGCCGGCACCAAACATTGCCATGAAGGCGGTGCTTTCGCTTACTTCGGAAAAGGAAAGAGTGGAGGCTAATGCGATATAGACCATGCCGCAGGGCAGCAGGCCATTGGCCATGCCGAGTAATAAGAAGCTGGCGGGGCCGGTGGATGAGCGGAGCAGTTTTACGATCAATCCCTGTACATAGAGATAGAACCGGTTGAAAAAGGAAAAATGAACGGTTCGCTTATGCAGGAAGTACATGACTGCGAGGGCGGCTATAATGATCCCCATGCCGATGGAGAACCATTGCTGGTAACCTGACATATAAATACGACGGCCTGCTAATCCAAATGCGAGGCCGATGATACTGTATGTAATGATCCTGCCGAACTGGTAGAGCAACAGTGAAAAGAATTTCCGGGCGGGTGATAAATGATGCGTGGGTAATGCGAGGCTGAGCGGACCGCACATACCGACACAATGCAGGCTGCCTGCTGCGCCAAGGGTAAAACCTGATATGAGAGCGGGTACCAGCATTATCAGCGAACGGCCAGGTTTTGGGTGGAGTAATAAAGCTCACCATTTTGCTGCCAGTTGATCTTTACGGTATAGTCTGCCGGTTGCAGGTTTTCGATACTGATGAGTTGAGAACCATCTGCAGCGGGCTGTAAAGCGATCTTCTTGTCTTTCTTTTCATCATAGGAACAGTAGAACCACACTTCGCCGGTGACAGGTTTGTTCTTCATCTCGGGTGGTAATTGGAGTAAGATGCCGCTGTCGGTTTGCTGCAGTTGTATTGGGCTGGTAAGTGCATTGGCCCGGTTGGTTCCATCTATTACCTGCTGGTAGGCGAGTTCGTTTTTGTAGTAATCTTTTTCGACCATCTCGTAGTTGGTCTTTACGGAGCGATAGACGAGGAAGGTCATGCCAGCGCCGAATACCAGAAAGGTGACTAATAATTTATTTCCCCAGTTCATACATTGTTTTTTTTAAAGTCTGTTAAATGGCCCCATGAAATTGGTCCTGATGGTGGTGATCCTTTTATTGCCTTCATACAACCCGACCGTGATGGGGGTCTTTCTTTTATTGATAAATGATTTGGGCAAGACGATGAAGAAGGAGCCTTTGGCCTGTTCTTCTTTTTTCAGCATGATGTCTTGTCCGTCTGCTTCGATGACATAACCTGGTGCATCTTCTAATTTCAGTGTTACGGGTATGTCTTTTATTGTTTTATTGATGATCTTGATGGTGTAGAGGTTGGAGAGGCTGTCGGCGCCTCTTTCCTGGTAGAGTTGTCCGCGGGCCCGCATGATATTGCCATCTATATCCTTGCGTGACAGCAGGAGCAGTGTGAGCAAGCCGGCAAGAATGATGAGCAGCCCGGTATAGAATTTCATCCGCCCGGTGTAGCGCAGCTTTTTACCATCGGCTATGCCTGCTTCGGAGGCATAGCGTACGAGTCCTTTTGGCCGGCCTACGGCCTCCATCATTTTATCGCAGGCATCTATACAGGCGGTGCAGCCGACACATTCCATTTGTGTGCCATTGCGGATATCAATGCCGGTGGGGCAGACTTTTACGCACTGAAAGCAATCGATACAATCGCCGGTGTTGAGCTCTGCGGCTTGTTCTTTTTTATACTTGCCTCTTGGTTCGCCTCTTTTATGGTCATAGGCTACGATCATGGAGTTCCTGTCGAGCAATACACTCTGCAGGCGGCCATAGGGACATACAACGGTGCAGGCCTGCTCCCGGAAGTAGGCATAGACTCCATAGAAGATGCCGGAGAAGAGAAGCAAGGAAAGGAATTCTAAAACATGCTCGCTAAATCGGCCTGTGATAATATGTTTCAACTGGTCTACACCTATGATATAGGCGAGGAAAAAATTAGCGATGATAAATGATAACAGGAAGAAAGCGATGTGCTTGGTGGCTTTTATCCTGATCTTCTGTGTGGTCCAGGGGCTGCTTTTGAGCAGTTTCTGTTTGGCGGCATCGCCTTCTATCAGGTACTCTACTTTTCTGAACAGCATTTCCATGAAAATGGTTTGCGGGCAAACCCATCCGCAAAACAAACGGCCAAATGCGGCGGTGAACAGTACGATGAAGATGATGAAGGTGACCATCGTGAGCCCGAAGATGAAAAAATCCTGGGGCCAGAAGATCTTTCCGAAGATGATGAACTTTGCTTCCGGGATATTGAAAAGGAAAAGCGGCCGCCCGTTCATTTTAATGAATGGCAGGGTAAAGAAGAGGATAAAGAATCCCCAGCTTACCCAGGTGCGGATATTATAAAATTTGCCTTT
>JAEUVL010000360.1 GCA_016786965.1 Chitinophagaceae bacterium | reverse complement strand
GACCTGAAATGCCATAAAAGAAGGATACTCGAGCCCATTTTAATATTAATGGCACCCTACGCACCACATATCACGGAAGAGTTGTACAGTTTATTGAGGTCTTCGACCTCCCCTCTAAACTTATGGAGAGGGGCCGGGGGTGAGGTCCTTTACCCCACTTTCGAAGCTAAGTATGTGCTCGAATCCACCAAAGAATACCCCATTTCCATCAATGGGAAGCTGCGCACCACCCTGGATATAAGCTTGGATGCTGCCCAGTCCGAGGTGGAGGCACTGGTGCTAGCCAACGAAACGGTGCAGAAATGGCTGGAAGGCAAACCACCCAAAAAGATCATTTTCGTAAAAGGAAAAATGGTGAACGTGGTGATCTAAGCCCGCTGGGTGATGATGAATACCTGCAGATCCGGTTAGGAGAAGGTTCACTATTGCCTTTTGTGCCCTGGCAGGAAAGAACATCCGGCTAAAAGGCAGCGTCGGTCACATTTCCCTTTATTTCAGGGGGTACAGCCGCCGCTTTCGTATTTCTCCCATTCCTTCGAAAATATTTTCCCCCACAATCGATTGATACTTGCCGAATTACTTCTATTTTTAAAGCCTGATCTGATTTTTAACAAATCAGATTAACCACTGACCAAGCTCAAACCATCAAAACTTCCAGTTTATGAGAAAGTTGTACAAACTTATCCTACCTCTCTTTCTTTTCTTTTTTTCTTTCCAAAATGTAAAAGCACAAACCACCCTGATAGCCGGCGACCTGGCTTTTTCCGGGTATGTGAGTGGCGGTAATGGTACCACCATTTCCGACAGGTTTTCATTTGTGTTGTTAACACCTGTTACCGCCAATACGGTGATCAGGTTTACCGACTATGGTTGGCGTACTGACCTTAATGCATTCAATTCAGGCGCTACGCTTGAATCAGAATATGTGTTAACCATCAGCAGTGCTTTACCTGCCGGTACAGAGATTCACATTACTACTAATAATATAACTGGTAATCCTGCTCCGACAGCTACATTGGTGGGCGGCGGCTCTGCCGGTACGATCACCGTATCTGTGGGTGCCTCTTTCCTGGTTGGCAATATGGCCCTTAATACCACTGGTGACCAGATCTTTGCTTACCAGGGAACTTTCGCTTCCCCTTCCTTTATTTCCGGTATTCATAAAAATGCTTACAATACTGCCGGCGGCGATCCCACCACCACCACTACTGGTGCATGGGATGGCGTTATTGCCGGCCCTTCCCTGAATGGTACCAGCAGCAGTTTGCCTGCAGGTCTTACCAACGGTACCAATGCTATCTGGATCGGTCAGGTAAATGCCGTAAGCCCCTTTACCACCGAGTGGGATAATGCCTTTTTTGCCTGCGGTCCCAATGTAAGTACTGCAGTACTGGCAAGAGCAGCCCTGAACAACCAGGCCAACTGGACCAAATCCGATGGCGCTCCTGCATTTACTTTGCCTACAGGTTGTAATTACCTGGGTGTATTATCAGCACCAACAATCAATACCAACCCCGCTAACGCCAGTATTTGTGAAGGGGCCAATACAAGCTTTTCCATCACTGCTACCGGAGCTACCAGCTATCAATGGCAGGTGGACAATGGCGGCGGTTTTGCCAACATTACCGACAACGCCACTTATTCCGGAGCAACCACCGCTACCTTAAATATAACAGCAGCACCAGCTTCTTTCAACGGGTATATTTATCGTTGTGTGGCTACCAATGGAACTGGTTCAACCAATTCTACCGGCGCCACACTGACAGTAACAGCATTACCTGTTAATCCTACTTTATTAGCCAAGACACCCAATACAGCAACAGTGGCCGACGGAACTCCGGTTAGTGCCACGTTCAATGCTGGCAGCGGCGGTACCGGATGTTCAGATGATTACAGGTACACGACCAACGGGGGAGCTTCTTATTTACCTTATACTCCCGGTTCAAATATCTCTACCACCGGTCTGGCAGCAGGCTCAGGTGTGGTAACCATCGAAGGCAGAAGGGCAAATTGCGCCACCTGCTCCGGAGCTTATGTAGCACTGGCTACATGGATCGTAACGCCATTGCCTGCTGGTGCCACGACGCTGAATGCGGGTGATATCGCTTTCAGCGGTTATATCTCAGCAGCAGCCGCCGACGAGTTCTCCTTTGTATTATTAAGAAATATAGGACCCGGTACAGCGATCAACTTTACTGATAATGGCTGGCTCAGCACAAATGTGTTCGGAACCGGTGAACAAACCATTACCTGGACAAGTAATGCAGCGTATGGTGCTGGTACAGAAATTCATATCACCGGGTTAACAGCCACACTGGCTTCAGGTGGTTCAGCCGGTACTGTTACCGGTACTGCCCTGTCCCTGAATACAACCGGAGATCAGATCC
>JAEUVL010000304.1 GCA_016786965.1 Chitinophagaceae bacterium | reverse complement strand
GTTGTAGGCATTTTGCACCAATATTCTGTTGGCTGGACAAAAGAGATCACTAACCCGGAAGGAAATATCATTTCTGTGAATGTAGACAGAACCTTACTTTATATTTCCCTTGCATTTGCGGTTGTTCATGCAGCCCTTTATGCCAGTAAACTGGGAAGAAAAGAAGATAAAAGCTAAGTTCCCCGATTGACCTTTTTCAAAAACCGCCCCGCTGAAATGGGGCGGTTTTTCATTTCCACCCATTACCTTAGATTTGCAGCCCGGAGGGAAGCACAGGGTTGAAGAGTTGACAAATTATAAGTTTTCCGTCCGGGTATTCCTTGTCAACTATTCAACGCTTAAACTTATCAACTAGAAAGAATGGGAAGAATTTTTGAAGTACGTAAAGCCTCGATGTTTGCCCGCTGGGATAAGATGGCTAAGAACTTTACCCGTATCGGTAAGGAGATCATTATTGCAGTAAAAGCCGGTGGCGCTGATCCTAAAGACAATGCCGCCCTTCGCCGCTGCTTTCAGAATGCCCGCAGTGTGGGCATGCCGAAAGACAGGGTGGAAGCCGCTATAAAAAGAGCACAGGGCAAAGAACTGGTGAACTATGACGAGATACTGTACGAAGGATATGGCCCGCACGGTGTGGCCATCCTGGTGGAGACAGCTACTGATAATCATGTGCGGACCGTGGCCAATGTAAAATCGTGTTTTACAAAAGGACATGGCGCCATGGGCAACAGCGGCAGCGTGGCTTTCCAGTTCAAGAAGATGGGAGTGTTCAAACTGAAACCGGAAGGGCTGAATGCAGAAGACATGGAACTGGAACTGATCGACTTTGGCCTGGAAGAACTGGGTGAAGGTACCGGTGAGAATGGCGAAGACATTTTAGTGGTCCGTTGCGGATTTACTGACTTTGGCAATATGCAAAAAGCGCTGGAAGATAAAGGTATCACACCTATCAGCGCTGAACTGGAATGGATACCAACGGTAACAGTACCGCTGAACGATGAGCAGGCGGCTGACGTAAGCAAGCTGATCGAAAAATTAGAGCAGGATGATGATGTGCAGAAAGTGTTTCATAATATGGGATGATCGAAGATAATAGCAGAGCGGTCTGCCTGAAATAATCCTGAACCACACCGAACATAGAAAACAGAAGATAACACATAGTATAGCTATGTTTTCTTTTAAGTTGACTTTGTTCTATGTGGTTCAACTTTTTTAAGAGAGTTTATATACTGCTGCTGCTCTTTCTCAATTGCAAGCTCT
>JAEUVL010000285.1 GCA_016786965.1 Chitinophagaceae bacterium | reverse complement strand
ATATGCCCGCATTCAATTACTGCATGAACCGCAACGGAAAGGAAAATATGCTGCTATTAAGCGGGCCCTTCAGTTCGTGGAAAACCCCATCGTGGTTTTTAGTGATGCAAACACGATGCTGAACAGGGAGTGCCTGCAAAGAATGATGGTGCACTATGCGAATGAGAAAGTGGGAGGCGTAGCCGGCGAAAAGAAAATAGAAGATAAACCCGGGAATTCACCTGTGGGAAAAGCTGAGGGGTTGTACTGGCAGTATGAATCGTTTTTAAAAAAGCAGGATGCGGGTCTGCATACCGTGGTAGGGGCAGCAGGCGAATTATTTTCTATCCGTACCGCCCTTTTTAAGCCGCTGCCACATAGCCTGGTGTTAGATGATTTTATTATTTCCATGCAGGTATGCTTGCAGGGGTATAAGATAGCCTATGAGCCCGGCGCTTTCGCCACGGAACTGCCTTCCGCTTCTTTAGCAGAGGAAGAGAAACGAAAAGTAAGGATCTCTGCCGGCGCCTATCAATCCATAGGTTACCTGCGGGCCTGTCTGAATGTATTTAAGTATCCACTGTTGTCTTTTCAATATATATCCCGGCGTTTACTCCGCTGGGTATTTTGTCCGCTGTTGCTTATCGGGATACTGGCCATCAATATTTTTCTTGCTGCTCAGTACCCAGCCGGTGGAATGTATAGTTGGTTATTGGTGGCGCAATTGCTCTTCTATGCAATGGCCTTTACGGGCTGGTGGCTCGTTAAAAAAGACAGGCGTTCTGGCTTGTTTACGATTCCTTTTTATTTTGTATTCATGAATTATTGTCTTGTAAAAGGATGTATCCTTTTTGTCCGGGGAAAACAAACCGTTCTGTGGGAGAAATCGCTGAGGCAGACAGTTGTTGATAGTCGATAGTCTTTACCCGATAGTCAGCGTTTGCCGGGGATTTATCGTCATTGGTCTTCCTTATTTTTGTTTTAAATCTGTTCATTATTTCTTCTGCCAATCATATATTATCCAGCCCGATTGAATACCTGAAGGGAGTAGGGCCGCAAAAAGCGGAATTGCTGAAAAAGGAGTTGAACATCTTCACCTTTGGTGACCTGCTCGGGCATTATCCTTTTCGACATATCGACCGCACGAAATTAAACTCTATCAATGAGCTCACACCGGAACTGGAGTTTGCCCAGGTGGCTGGTGTATTGCAACACTATGATGTGGTGGGGCAGCGCCAGGGCAAGCGCTTGGTAGCGACCCTGAGGGATAAAACAAGCGTAATGGAACTGACCTGGTTCCAGGGCATTACCTGGGTACAGAAAATGCTGGAAGTGGGACAATCGTACCTCGTCTATGGGCGTCTTACATTTTATAATGGACAACCCCAGATCATTCACCCGGAACTGGAAGTGCTGTCTGCGCCGCAAGCATTGACCAAAAACTTCCTGGAACCCGTTTATTCCACTACTGAAAAATTAAAAGCAAGAGGATTGGGTGGCAGGCAGATCGGAAAGCTTACGCAACACCTGCTAGGTATGCTGCGGGAACGGGATGTACCTGAAAATTTACCTGAGGCCATCATCAGCCGGTTAAAACTCGTCAGCCGATTTACGGCTTATCAACAAATACATTTTCCGCCATCGCCAACCGGTTTTGATGAAGCGGTGAAGCGATTCAAGTTTGAAGAATTATTCATTGCACAGATGCGGGTGAATTTATTGCGCAGCAGCCGCCACCGTTTTTCCAAAGGAGTGGTATTTGACAAAGTGGGTGACCTGTTCAATACTTTTTATAAAGAGCACTTGCCTTTTGAACTCACCCATGCACAAAAAAGAGTGATCAAAGAAATACGTACTGATACGGCCCGGGGCAAACAAATGAACCGGTTGTTGCAAGGCGATGTGGGCAGCGGTAAAACTATTGTAGCGGTACTGGTGATGTTATTAGCCCTGGATAATGATTACCAGGCCTGCCTGATGGCACCCACAGAGATTCTGTCGCAGCAACATTTTACCACCATACAAGGGTTGCTGGAAAAAATGCAGGTGCCGGTAAAACTGCTGACCGGCTCCACCAAAGCGGCTGAACGCAGAAAAATATTAAAAGAGCTGGAAGAAGGGCATTTGAAAATCCTTATCGGCACCCATGCCGTAATTGAGGATGTGGTACAATTTAAAAACCTGGGCATTGTGATCATTGATGAGCAGCATCGTTTTGGAGTGGCGCAACGGGCGAGGCTCTGGCAAAAAGCGGCCACACCTCCGCATGTGCTGGTAATGACGGCCACCCCGATACCAAGGACACTGGCAATGACTGCCTATGGCGATCTTGATTACAGCGTAATCGACGAGTTGCCCCCCGGAAGGCAACCCATCACCACTGTTCATCGCTATGAGTCGCACAGGAGCAAAGTGATGGATTTTATAAGGGCTGAAATAGATAAGGGCAGACAGGTATATATCATCTTTCCGCTGATAGAGGAAAGTGCCAAACTGGATTATGAAAACCTGATGCACGGCTATGAAAATGTAAAAGGCTATTTCCCGGAACCCAAATACTGGATAAGCATGGTGCATGGAAGACAACCTGCTGACCAGAAAGAACTAAATATGCGCAGATTTGTTGAAGGGGATACGCAGATAATGGTGTCTACCACCGTTATAGAGGTGGGAGTGAATGTGCCGAATGCTTCGGTGATGGTGATCGAGAACTCGGAAAAGTTCGGCTTATCACAACTGCACCAGTTGCGGGGCAGGGTTGGCCGCGGAGCTGATAAGAGCTATTGTATATTATTAACCAGCTCCAAGTTGGGTAAAGATGCCAGGGAGCGCATCAGGGTAATGACTACCACTAACAATGGTTTTGAGATTGCTGAAAAAGACCTGGAACTGCGTGGCCCCGGTGAAATAGATGGTACAAGACAAAGCGGGGCCTTAAACTTTAAGCTGGCCAGCATTGTCCAAGACCGCCAGGTGCTGGAACTGGCAAAGAACCTGGTGGCTGAATTATTAGAAGAAGACCCAGACCTTGTTTCGGCAGCAAATTTGCAGCTAAAGAATTTCCTTCAACTGCAAAAAGGGGCGGTGGTGTGGAGCAAAATTTCCTGAGGCATTGCAGTTCTTCCATCCGTGGTGAGATAATTTTTTAAAGGCTGACAATTATATGACGATAAAAAGACATTTCTTAACACAAGTTTTCAATCCTTTTCTGCCAATAATTGGTTATTTTACTACAAACATTTTTACCCTGAAACGATCTATCCTCCTTGCCGCCTGCTTTGTGTTGTTCCTCTCTGTACAGGGACAGAATTACGGTAATATTCAATTCATTGAAAATAAAGGCCAGTGGGATAACCGGGTGCAATACATGGGCCAGGTTAGTAACGGGGCTTTTTTGATCCGCTCCGGCGGGGTTACCGTAGTGCAGCATAACCCGGTTGATTTTGCGAAGCTTACGGAGAAGAACCACAATCACGGCAGCAGTGCCAAAGAGCAGGATGGAGTTCTCCGCACCCATGTATATGATGTTGATTTTATAGGTGCCTCACTTCAAACCAAAGTGGTACCTGATAAACCACTCTCTACTTACAATAATTATTTTATCGGAAATGACCCTGCCAAATGGGCCAGTAACTGCCGCATCTTCCAGGCTGTTACCATGGAAAATATTTATCCCAATATTGATGCCCGCTATTATACCGACAATGGGGTGCTTAAGTATGATATTATTGTAAAACCTGGTGGAGATGTATCTAAAATAGCACTGAAATATAAAGGCGTGGACAAACTACAGGTGAAAAATAAAGAATTGGCTATTACTACTTCGATCGGTGAACTAAAGGAAGGCGTTCCTTTCACCTACCAGTTTACTACCACCGGTAAAAGTGAGATCAGCAGCCGCTACTCTGTAAAAGGAGATGAAGTGCGGTTTGACATAAAGAATTACGACCCGGCTTCCACGCTTATCATCGACCCTTCCATTGTGTTTTGCTCATTTGCCGGCAGTACTGCTGACAACTGGGGTTTTACAGCCACTTATGGTCCGGACGGCAGTTTTTTTGGGGGCGGTATCGTATATGGTTCGGGTTTTCCAACTTCGCCAGGTGCCTATCAAACGGGTTTCCAGGGCGGCGACTGGGATATCGGTATCATTAAACTGACACCAGATGGAAGCAACAGGGTATATGCCACTTATATTGGTGGCATCGGCAGAGAGCAACCACATAGCCTGATTTGTGATAACCAGGGCAACCTGGTGCTGGCCGGCAGGACCAATTCCAGTAATTACCCATTAAGAAACCCTACCGGGGCAGGCAGTCAAATAGGACCGGGAGGAGGGTTTGATATTGTCGTTACTAAAATAAATGCGACAGGTACTGACCTGATCGGTTCCAAGAAGATTGGCGGCACCTTAAATGATGGGGTGAATATGGCGGAGACAAGGGGATTAAATTCATTACAACGAAACTATGGGGATGATGGAAGAAGTGAAGTGATACTGGACGGTGCGGGCAATATATATGTAGCCTCCTGTACCCAGTCTGGTAATTTCCCGGTTACGGCAGGTGCTTTTCAACCAGCCTTTGGCGGTGGGGCGCAGGATGGTGTTTTATTAAAATTTTCGCCTGATCTGTCCACCCGTTTATTTTCCAGTTATCTTGGGGGTAATGGAGATGATGCAGCTTATGTATTGTCCCTTCACCCAAGTGGAAATATTTATGTAGCGGGTGGAACGAGCAGTTCTAATATTCCGGGTAACAGAACCGGTACCATTGGCCCAACACTCACTGGCCTTATTGATGGATATGTAGCCATTGTAAATAACAACGGAACTGCCATAAGTACCAGCACCTATCTTGGCACACCGGGCAATGACCAGGTATTCGGTATCCAGTTTGATGCAAATGGTTTTCCTTATGTAATGGGGCAAACCACAGGCACCTGGTTTGTAACTCCGGGCACACCCACATACGGAAGCGCCACTGGAAAACAATTCATAGCCAAACTACAACCTGACCTTTCCGCCTATGTATATTCCACTGTATTCGGTACAGGTTCTACTATCCCTAATATTTCGCCGATCGCCTTCCTGGTGGACCGCTGTGAAAATGTATATATATCTGGCTGGGGTGGTGCTGGCTTTGCTACCGGTTTTACAAGTGCAGGCACTACAGGCCTTCCGATAACACCTGATGCTTTTAAGAGTAATACAGACGGGAAAGATTTTTATTTCTTTGTTTTAAGAAAGGATGCAACGGCACAGTTGTTTGGCAGCTTTTTCGGAGAAAATAATTCCGGAGGCAGTGGTAACGATCATGTGGATGGCGGTACCAGTCGCTTCGACCGAAACGGAGTGATATACCAGGCGATGTGCGCCAACTGTTTGATAGGGGGTATTCAGCCAAGTTTTCCCACTACAGCTGGTTCATGGTCGAGTAATAACCCGGCCAATACTTCCAATGAATGTAACCTGGGTATGTTGAAGATCGCCATGAACCTGGCCGGAGTGGGTTCCGGTGTGCAATCAGCAATTGGAGGAGCGCCAAGAGACACCGCAGGATGCCTGCCACTCACCGTAGATTTTACGGATACTGTTGCCAATGGGGTGAGTTATGAGTGGCACTTTAATTATGTGCCGGGCAACCCGCCAGATCTTACGACCACCACACCTAATGCCTCATTTACCTATACGGCGGTAGGTTTGTACAGGGTAATGCTGGTGGCTATTGACCCTGCCACCTGTAATGTAAGAGATTCTTCTTTTCT
>JAEUVL010000036.1 GCA_016786965.1 Chitinophagaceae bacterium | reverse complement strand
TTCACACTTACCCTGTTGTTCAGTACATAGTCGATAGAGGGTGCAATGCGGATCACTTTTTGTCCGGCGGTACCAAATGAAGTTCCCTGGTCCAGTTTACTATTGGAAGTGGCATCATCCCGCAGGCTGAAATCCATGCGGATGGTAACATCGTTGTCTAACTGCATCTGCTTTTTACCAAATTTGATGTTCTTGATCAGTGGCACACCTTTTTGTCTCCAGTTCAATCCAAACGTTACTTCGGTAGAACGGTTCTCGGCCAACTGGTAATCTATCAGGCTGAGGCTGAGTGTACGGGTCTTCTTAAACTCAAACCTGGTCTGCAACTGGTTGGTGAATGTCATATCTACCTCAATAAGCGGGTCAAATGATTCCTGGATGGTGATATTGGGTACCAGGAAGTATGGCACATAGTTTTTAGTAAGCGGGTCTACAAAGCTTGGATAACCGATGCGCAGCGGGTCGAAGAAGAGCAGTGCGGTATTGAAGCTGTTCATGCTGAATGTGCTGTGGTAACCATGCCGAACAGTGAAGTTGGTAAATATCTTTTCCATACCCTTCAGTCTTGACAATCCATTGTATGTAACTGTCCAGTTTGGCTTTGGAATGATGCCGGAGAACGGATTGGCCCGAAGGTTGGGGTTGCTGTTCTTGGCAAATTTCACACTGAGCGGATCTTTATTGGTATAGGCTGCGAGGAAAGATGGTATCACCACATCCTGGGCATAGCGGCCATATCCTTTGTAGAAAGATGGATCATCCGGATCAAGTATCAGGCCCTGGTAGCTGTTGAGCTGTGCCAGCTTGCCGGAAATGATGGCCCGGTTATTCTCAAATGTTTTGAATGTTTCTGAGATCACATTCGGGTTAAACTTAGTGAACAGCGTCTGGTAAGAAATATAACTTACGCTGAAACTTCCAAGTGCATAAGGATTGAGGCGCTCAAGCTTGGCGCCTGGCAGGTTGCCATCTATATCTTTATACAACTCTGAATAATCTTTGGAAAATGTCTTATCCAGGTTAAGGTCAATATTGAAATCACGGAAGGGGCTTAACTGGGCGGTTATATTCATCCGCTGGTTATAGCGCTGTCGTATCATTTCACTTACGAGTGAGTCTCTCGATAGCAATCCTCTTGCTCCAAAATTATTGATCCAGTTGGTATCGGGCTGGTAACCGAAGATAAAGCCGAACCCGGGCTCACTGCTTTTTGGATTATACCCGAGTACCTTGGTGCTGTCCATATAACCGGGCAGGGTGGTGCCCATGTCTTCGGTGTATTGAATTCCTACTCTTTTTAATGAAGTAAGCAACCGCAGGAAGAATTTAGGTACATTACTGATCTCGGGCAGCTCATTAGGATTCTTCTTCTC
>JAEUVL010000745.1 GCA_016786965.1 Chitinophagaceae bacterium | reverse complement strand
CGGCGGCAGCAGCTATTTACTCCTGCCAAGTTGCAAGGGACTTGAAACGATTGACATTAACACCATCGTCCGCATTAAAGCCATCAGCAATTACAGTAAACTGTATTTTGAAAATGGCAAAACCCTGGTGCTGGCCAAAGTACTTCGCTGGTTTGAAACCGCTCTGACTGACCGTCAGTTCATTCGTATTCATAGAGGGCATTTGATCAACCTTCAGTTCATCGACCATTGTTTACTGAAGTGTGGGGCAAAAGTAATTTTGCGGAATGGCGAATGCATTGATATAGCAAAAAGAAAGAAAAATATATTTTTAAAATACTGGCAGGAGGCCGCTGCATAAGAAATTAAAAAATCAGGCATTTGCTTTATTCTACTTCTGAAACGGTTATCCAACAGACCGATTATATAAATACAGCAGTTTCGCACATAACGGGCAAAGGCTTAAAAGAAACGGGCAACCCGAATTGATTTTCGATTTACCCACTTCAGTGCCCGAGACTGGATTCCCTGCCTGCTTGACGCTCCGCCTGACCACGATATTTATTATATAATGGAGCCAGGCAGGGAACCACCACACCCTTTTACAACACCATAAAATAAAAGACCTTCCATGTTTCAATGGAAGGTCTTCTTTGTGCCCCTGTTGGACAAATATCCAACCCTTTTTTAACGATTTAAGGAAATTTCAGATGCTTTAAAACATATTACAGAGATGCATTAATTCTCTCCCGGCAACCCATTTACTCCTGTCAGATATTCATTCAGTTTTGTGTTATTCAGGTTATCGTCAGGGCACCATCAAAGATAAAAGCTTCAGCCTTTCTAATCCTCCCCCCTTTGTTTATAAACCTATTACTGCCCGGATATTCATGCTATAACCACAATGGCAACGCCCTTTAATTACACAGTTTATCAAAAACAGGTAAAGAGATTACGCTGAGCATATGCGTTGTTTACTTTATACACCCCGCATCTCCATGTTTCATGCCTGTAAACTGCTGTGCCGGTTTTCTTTTTCCCACCTGCAAATGCAGCCAGTCATTACTTGTTGCCAACTGTTATTGGCTTATTTACGGATGATCTAATGCTTCATTACCTTTCTTAATTCATATGTGGTACCGGATTCAATTTTTATGTAATTGAGCCCTTGCCGGAGATTATCGAGCAGAATGGTATGATTTCCTTTCGGCAGGTTACGGGTGAACGTGTGCAATACCCTGCCCATCACATCCACCACGGAGAAGGTCCAGGTTTCATTTGTCACTGCATTGATATCAACCGATGCAATGCCCGTAGTGGGGTTCGGGTAGGCCTGTCCCACTAATGCCTTACCGGTATTATTGATGCGGATGATCTTTGAATTGCTGAACCGGCCATCGCGGTCCACCATTTTGAGGCGGTAATAGTATTGATCCGCTGTGGTGGCCGTTGCATCGAGGTATTCATAATGGCCCGAAGTATTGGACGGCTGCGTTCCGATCTTTATAAACTCACGGCCATCGGTGCTGCGCTCTATTTCAAAATGGCTGAAGTTGACTTCATTCGCCGTTTTCCAGTTGAGCAGGTTGCCGGACTGCACCGCTTTGCCATCGAAAGCAAGCAGGTTGAGTGGCAATGTCACACTGGCTGATTTTACAAAGAACCCGGAGAAGCCCGTTACATCAAAACTGATGGAATAGTATGCTCCTTCCCACCACAACTTTAATGCGGAGCCGGATAATATCAC
>JAEUVL010000222.1 GCA_016786965.1 Chitinophagaceae bacterium | reverse complement strand
AGCTCTGATGCCATAAAGGTGGAAGCTTGCTGCAGTTTTTCTGTGAGCACCTTGTTTTCATTGCCGAGTTGCTGGTTGTTGGTCTCCAGGCTTTTTACCTGTACGGTTACTTTGTCGAGCACGGCGGCTATCTGTTGCTTCTCTTCTTCGATGGTGATGTTGCGGTTTTGCAGTTCGGCTACCCGGAGTTCCAGTTCTATTTTCGTACGGCGGGCCTGTGCCAGATCGGCCTGGTTAAAGTCTTTTCTTTTCAGGATAGCGGCGAGTTCCGTGCGGAGCCGGTTGATCTCGGCGAGTTTATTGCCGAGTTCTCCTTTCAGCACGCCTTCTTTGTTTTTGGTAGAATCGAGTTCTGCGCCTAGGGTGTGAATGGTTTGCGAGTATATCTTTTGTAAAGAATCCTGTACGCCCTGCGCTACGGCTATGGAGTCTTTGATATAGACCTCATTTCGTTTATTACTGTATTGGGTCTTATCATACAGGTGATAGATCCAGGTGCCTACGAGGCCCAAGGAAAGCATGGCTAATAAAAGGGTCTTTGTGTCTTTCACCTGTACAAGATAAATGGGGGGAAGGTCAGTGGTTGTTTCTGTTTCAACCAGTGCTGACCGGCCCTGTTATTTTTTTATGGTAAATCCTTTCGGTGCTTTCATTTTACCGAAATCATACATGTTGATATAAATGATCACCGGTTTTTCCTGTCCTTCGATGCTTACTTCATATTTATCTAATAAGCCGGAACCCATCAATCCATTTTTGGTATTGAACATGCAGCAACTGCCTTTGCGGAAATAGGTCACTTTTTCTCCTGCAGGTCCGGCGAGTGCATTTAAAAACCTTCTTTCATTCTTCGGGCCTTCACTGTCTTTTACCCCGCCTACTTTTACAGGATTCTCCTGTGTGTAGCCGTAGGTCTCATCGTCAGATACTTCGGTGAGCAGAAATGTATTATCGTCCAGCAGCCGTCCGTTGCCGCCTTTGGATCCTGCTTGTTTGGAAGGCCCGCAGGATAACAGTGCTAAGGACAGCACTATGGAAAGGAGTATTGCTTTTTTCATAGTGGTTGTGTTTTACCAGGAAATATTATTTGCCAAAATAATTGATGAAGCAGTTTTTTATTTCACTTTATTCTGGTCTACATAGGCTGATACCCAACCTACTTGTCCGTTCTTTACCAGGTAAAAGGCTTTGGTTTCAAATGCGGTGGCAAACTGCCGCATGATCTTTAGCAGTAAGCCGGTGCCTGCCATTAATGATTTTTGATCAAATACTTTTAATACGGTCTTTGTTTCCCGCAGGATAGTTTCTTTTTCGGCCGGGCGGTTCACATTTGCTGCGAGGAAATTGGGGTTGAAGGCATCCATGTTCTTATACAATTTCTCACTGAATTTTACGATCTCATCATAGCTTACGGATACGATGGGATTATCTATCAATTCGGGATGGCTGAGGGTGGCCACTGCCCAGGCTATACCGCCACTGATGGCTATATTATCGCTAAGGGAATAAGCGCCGCTGGCATTTACTGCATAAGTGATCTCTGAATTTTCTGCGCCTGCGAGTACCCTGTATAGTTGTTTATTGAAATTTTCTATGCTTTTGTCTTCTTCGCATCTTTTCTCTGTAGCGTTGGCGGTGCTTTTGGTACCCCAGTTTACCTGGAAGAGTTTAAAGTCATTGGTGTTGCCATAGGGGAAAAAGCCGCCCTTGGTGTTACCGCTGCCGATATCTACGAGGAAGGTGGTGTATCTTCTTGATTCGGGTACGATGCCGAGGTGGGAAAGTTTAGCTTCTTTGGATACATCTACCACTTCCACCACCCGATCGGGCTCGTTTACTTTCAGCCGGAAGGAATCGATGAGGTTTTGCACCCACAGGTTCTTGTCATCTTTTTCTGCCTGCATTTTTACACCGCTGCTGATCACCGTAAAAACATTTTGCGGTGGTATCTTATAATCCTTGGTGGCTGCATTGTATAATCCGCAGAAACCATTCAGTGTGGCTGAAAAGGTGGCGGGGGAAAAACTGATGAAGTCGGTATTGACAGAAGTGTCTTTCAGGATATAAAAGGCGCCATTGCTTTTGGCATTTTTTCCAATTTCGATCACACTCATTTTTACTCCTTTGGAGCCTACTTCGATACCGGTGTAGAGGGTGGAGTTCGCATATTTCGGGCGGATGCTGTTCTGTGCATTGACGACTGAAAAAGAAACAGGCAGCACAAGTAATGACAGGAACAACCTGTGGAAATGATTGATGGGCATGGGCTAGTATTTTTCTACTGGTAAAAATACTGTAATGGGTTGCCATTTTTGCTTATATAAACAGGGCTGGCAGATAATGTGCAAAAGATGTGGTTAAGTGAAAGGGAGAGGGGCTGGAGTATTGAATACAGGGACACGGATTTAATACAAGCACACGGATGACGCTGATTGGATAGATGAACACAGATTTTTTATACTGCTGCGCAGTGTAAATGGGATTTTGAAATACAGGGACACGGATATTTTTGAAATA
>JAEUVL010000211.1 GCA_016786965.1 Chitinophagaceae bacterium | reverse complement strand
AAGACAGGTTTTGGCACAAACCTTCCGCTGGCACGGCCGCCCTTTTCCAGTTTCAATTTATATTTTGCCACCAGTTCATCATAGGTGCGGGAGTTACGGTTGGGCGTGCCGCTGAACAACCGTACAATGAATTTGGGGAGGGTAAATGCGAGGCGGCTTGTATTAGCGGCGGTTACCAGGTGTTTTACCTGCTGTGCTACTGACCATTTACCATCCGGCTGATGAAAGAATTGCTCATCGGTAAGGGATGAACAATAGCCGGCAAATTCCTCTTGTGATAAGAGCAGGAATTTCTTGATGTCTGTGATGGATAGATGCCCTGTCATATTATTTTATTTCTACGATTCCCTGAAATACTTTTTCGGCGGGACCGCAAAGCCATATGTTCTCATAGTTGTTGTCATCTATCCTGTCGAACTCGACAGACAGGATGCCACCCAATGTTTTTACTTCTACTTCATTAAAGCCGTTCTCATTATGATAGCAGACGATCGCTGCTGCTGTTACCCCGGTACCGCAGGAATAGGTTTCGTCTTCAACGCCCCTCTCGAAGGTGCGGACAAATATCTTGTCTGCCTCCCGCATTTGTTCTACAAAGTTTACGTTGATGCCTTCTTCTTCAAATTCTTTGCTATGCCTTATCTCATATCCTTTTTTAAAGACATCGATATCGGTCACATTTGTTACCATTTTTATGTAATGTGGTGAACCTGTATCGAGAATAAAATCGTTGTGAAATTTACGGATGTGCTTTACATCTTTCATCTTCAGTGATACGATGCCATCCATATCTATCTCTGCTTCATGCACGCCATCGGAAGCGAGAAAACGGTACAGTTCCCGGTGAATACCGAGGTGATAGGCGAACTTGGTGATGCAGCGGCCACCATTTCCGCACATACTTCCTTCTTTTCCGTCGGCATTATAGTATTTCATTTCAAAATCGAATCCTGCTTTTTCATTGAGGAGCATGAGGCCATCGGCACCGATGCCAAAGCGGCGGTCGCAGAGATCTTCTATTTGTTTGGTGGTAAGACCTGTATATTCACCTTTCCGGTTATCGGCGAGGATGAAGTCGTTTCCGGTGCCC
>JAEUVL010000139.1 GCA_016786965.1 Chitinophagaceae bacterium | reverse complement strand
TTTTTTCACCCGCTTGTCATAATGAATTGCATCGCCGCCGCCGCAGATCGGCATGGCAGCTGCAAATAATTTGGGGAACCGATAAACCAATTCAAAAGTGCCCATGCCACCCATAGATAAGCCGGTGATGTAGCACTTCTTATTATCAATTGCCTCATCTGCCTGCAACTGCATTACCAGTTTTTGTACGGCATCCAGTGGCCAGGTAATAGCATTTTCATAATTGAACTCGAAAGAAACAGGGCTTTTGCTCCGGTCAACAGAAACGGAGCTCCAGAAGCTGTTCTCCGGGCATTGTGGAAATACTACAATGGCAGGAAAGTTTTTCCTGTTTTCCGGGGTGAGGAATAATTTGGAACCATGCACTAATTGCTTTTCATTATCACTGCCTCGCTCACCTGCTCCGTGAAGAAATAATACCAGCGGGTACTTTTTATTCTTATCATAGTTCTCCGGATATAGTATCCTGTATGGCAGCACTTTCCCTTCACTGTAGGTAAATTCTTTTTTCTGGTACAGGCTGAGGTCCTGGGATGCACCGGAAAAAGCCAGTAATACAAAGAGGGTAATAAGAATAGTTCTCATGAATGTTGTTTTATAGATAACAGGCATTGAAGTTAATAAAAGAAAAGTCCTTATCAGGAAAACGACAGCAATTTGTATTGATCATTTCATTAATTCTTTAACTGGTGCCTGTGGTGTCATTACTTTAAAGCATTTTTCCGTCACTATTTCTTTATCCAGCGAAAAGATGCTGCTCTGTTTAATGTCTGTGGAAGAAGCGCCGATCTTTACCGTATAAGAACCGGCGTCCGCTATCCATGCAGTAGAAGCGGTGTTAAAAGAGGCCAGGTCTGCAGGGGTAATAGTAAAACTGATCTTTTGAGATTGCCCAGGCTGCAACAATTTTGTTTTGGCGAAGCCTTTTAATTCTGCAGAAGGTTTATTTAGTTTATTGGACGGGGCTGAAATATACAATTGCACTATTTCTTTTCCGGCTGTCTTTCCATTGTTGGTCACCGTCAACGTGGCAGTGATCTTTTCCTTAAGGTCCTTGCTGCTCAGCTCCATATTGCCGTAAGAAAAATTAGTATAGGATAATCCGAAACCAAATTCGTAAGCGGTCTTTATGTCAAACGAATTAAAATACCGGTAGCCTACATAGATACCTTCCTCATAGGTTACTTCTGCAGGAACAGCTTTCATGCCCAGCATACCGGTGGTGGCTTTTTCCGGAAATTCCATGCCCGGGAAATTTTTACTGGAGGGCTCATCTTCATACCGTAGCGGAAAAGTGGTAGCCAGTTTTCCTGAAGGATTTACATGGCCGCTCAGTATATCAGCCACCGCATTACCGGCTTCCTGCCCGCCCTGCCAGGCCAGCAGGATCGCATCCGCTTCATTTCTCCACGAAGCCACATCGATCACCCCACCCGCATTAATGATAACGATCACTTTTTTCCCATTGGCATGGTAGGCAGCAGCTACGCTGGTGATCAACGTTTTTTCGGCATCAGACAAATAAAAATCATTGTCCTTCTGCCTGTCCCGAAACTCTCCGGCATTCCTGCCAATGGTGATCAGCGCCACATCAGTTTCTTCAGCCTTTTTTACCAGCATTTTTTTGTAGGCATCAAATTCAGGAGCAGCGGGTGTAGGGTTCATTATTTCCTGTATAAACCCTTTCTTCGGGTTCTTTGTATTGTACTCATCAAGGTAACCTGTGTAGGCTGTTTTAATTTGTTCGTCTAAAGTAAAGCCGGCATTGGTTAGGCCCTGCACCAGTGAAATAGTGTAGGCTTCATTCACATCGCCACTGCCGGTACCTCCGGCAATAAAGCTGTACGAAGTATTGCCAAATGCTGCTACTTTGATTGTTTTCTTCAATGGTAACGCATTATTATTTTTTAACAACACCATACCTTCTGCTGCTGCGGTGCGCACCAGTTTGGCATGTTCGGCCAGGTCTGGCTTGTTGCTAAATGCATATTTTTTGTATGCCTGTGAATTAAGTACATAGTCCGTTATCCGGGCTGCATTTTCATCCAGTATTTTAATATCCAATGTGCCGTTAGTTACCGCATCTTGGATAGTTTTCTTTTGTGCAGCAGTACCCGGCATCAGCAGATCATTGCCGGCTTTCATTTGTGCTACGGCATCTTTACCGCCAAACCAATCTGTCATTACCAATCCTTTAAAACCCCATTCTTTTCTCAGTATGGTCGTCAGCAGGTCGTAGTCTTCGGATGTATATTTCCCGTTGATATAATTATATGAGCTCATAACGGTCCACGGTTGTGATTCCTTCACTGCTATCTGGAATCCTTTCAGGTAGATCTCCCGTAAGGCCCTTTCACTAAGAATCACATTTACCGTATTACGGTTTGTTTCCTGGTTATTGACAGCATAGTGTTTTATAGAAGTGCCTACACCATTCGATTCAATCCCGTTGACCAGTGCAGCGGCCATTTTACCGGATATAAGGGGGTCTTCAGAGTAGTATTCAAAATTCCGTCCACCCAATGAATTGCGGTGAATATTAAGTGCTGGCCCTAATATCACATCCACACCATATTCCTTCACCTCGTTACCCATTGCGGCTCCTATCTCTTCCGCCAGTTTGATGTCCCAGGAGGAGGCGATGAGCGTAGCTACGGGCCATGCAGTAGCGTAAAAGGTATTTTTATCATCCTTTCTGACTGGCTCAATGCGAAGACCAGCTGGCCCATCAGCCACCACCGTATTTGGAATGCCAAGACGGGGGATCCCGTAAGTGGTGCCTGCTGCTCCGGGCACTTTGTCCATGGTTTGCCCCACTACCGGTGCACCGGTATTCATGCCGGGAAGGTTCATACCCATCCCTACCACAAGGTTTACTTTTTCTTCCAGTGTCATTTTAGACACCAGGTCTTTTGCATTAGTGGATTGGGAAAATGCAATAGCAGGAACTAATAACAGGGTGAGAAGGAAAGGAAGGATTTTCATGTTACAATCGTTTAGATACCAAAGGTCATTTGCATTGCAACAGATTGGTTTGACAAATGTCAAATAATGTTATTTGCCGGACCTGATACGGCTGAGCGTTTCAAGGGTGATCCCGAGGAAAGAGGCAATATAGGACAAGGGCACCCGCTGGATGATCTGGGGTGAAGTTTGCAGTAACCTTTCGTAGCGCTGGTGAGCTGTCTCAAACTGTATCGAGTCCATTCGTATTTGCGAAAGAATAAGAGAGGTTGTTACCATCCTGCGGAGCAATCTCTCTACTTCATGATATTCATCGGCCAGTTTCATCAGGTCATTATGATGTATGCCATATACCTCAGAAGGTTCCAGGGCCTGAATGATCAGGTGGCTTGGCTGTCGTTGAAAAAAACTGGTGATGGACAGGAAAAACTGATCGTCCATGGCCAGCCATTCGGTGATCTCCTTATTGTTCTTATAGTAATATATCCTGGCGACGCCCTTTTTAATAAAATAGATATAATCAGATACGGTATGTTCTCTCAGCAGTACCTGGTCTTTGGGAAACGACCAATGCTTCCAGGCCTCCAGAAAAGGGCCAGCACTTTGTGCGGATAAGGGAGAAATATTTTCTATGGCTTTTTGTAATGTGTCCACAAGAGAAAATTAGTAAAAGAATTACTTAAAAGAGTTTATTTTGTTAACATAAAAATTTACGCATGATCATAGTACCACCCTATTTGCAGAATGGAGATACGATCGGGTTGGTTTGCCCGGCCGGATATATGGCTGCTGAAAAGGTACAGGCCTGTATAACTGCTTTGCAGGAGTGGGGGTATAAGGTAAAGGTGGGTAGTACTGTAGGAGGAAATTCCTCCACTTATTTTTCCGGCACTGATGAAGAGCGGCTGAATGATCTGCAACAGATGCTGGATGATGCAGAAGTGCAGGCAGTACTTTGTGCCCGCGGCGGTTATGGCACGGGACGTATTATAGAGCAACTGAAGTTCAAAAAATTCAGGAAGCACCCCAAATGGATCATCGGCTACAGCGATATCACCGTATTACATTCTCACCTGTATGCTAATTACGGTATTGCATCACTTCACTCGCCCATGGCCGGGGCTTTTAATGAAGAGGGATATAAAAACGAATATGTGCTTTCATTAAAAGAGGCGTTGCAGGGAACTAAAGCAAGATATGAGACAGACGGGCACCCCTTTAACAGGGAAGGTGAAGCAACAGGTGAACTCGTGGGAGGTAACCTGGCATTGCTGGCCCATATCACCGGCACCAGTTCTGAAAGTAAAACCAAAGGGAGGATTTTATTTATTGAAGACGTGGGTGAGCAACTGTATAATATTGACCGGATGATGCACCAGTTAAAAAGGAGCGGTAAGCTGGATAAACTGGCAGGGTTGATATTGGGCGGATTTACAGATATAAAAGATACGGAAAGACCTTTTGGCAAAACAATATTCGAACTGCTGCAGGATATAGTAAAAGAATATGATTACCCGGTATGCTACGATTTTCCCGTGAGCCATTCCGACAGGAACTATGCCCTGAAAGTAGGAGTGCAATACCGCCTGAAGATCACCCCGGAAAAAGTTGTACTGGAAGAATAACTTAATAGTTAGAATACATGATGAACCGGCCGGACTTATTGATCTTGTATTGCGTTACATCGGCCAGGGATGCAGTGCTGGTAACAATTTTTGAATCCTGTACAATACTGAAACCTTTATATAACCAGGAAGAAGTGTAATAATTAGATTTTTTCTTTGTACCCGTTACCGCCGCTTTGAAAGCAGAAATATAACTGCCGTCTTTTCTTGTTGTTACCAGGTGTACTATTTGCAGCACGGTACTGTCTTCCTTCTTTTTATCTTCTACCAGTACATGAAGGTCGAAATGATCATTAGTCGTTATTTTCCCTGCCAGGAAAAAATTACGGTTCTTCAATTTTACATCTTGCGACCCGGACAAAGCAGGTAAAAACCATTTCTTTACAGTAAATGTATCTATGGTCTTCCTATCGCTGCCAAGGTTAGTGATCAGCAGGCTGTCCTGAAAACTGATCTCCGTATTATTTTCCAGTATTTGCGAGTAGGAAAGAGCCTCCTGCGCCTGCAGGCGAAAAGAGTAAACAAAAAGGAATAAGGTTATGATCTTCTTCACAGGGTAAAGGTAGCCTGCTCAATTCCCGCCAGCAATACCACATTTAGGGTATTTACTTAGTTGATTTTGTTATCGCTTCATTACCAGCCTGTTTGGAATGGGAAATAGTACCTGTTTATCGCAAAAGGGAGTCTAATTTGCCGGTCACTTCACGAAATTGATACAGATCGTTGTGGTGGCCGCCCCTGATGGTGATGAATTCGTCTGTGGGCTTCAGTATGGGTTTCAGCCTTTTGGCATTGCTGTAGGTGATGATACGGTCTTTGGTTCCCTGGAAAATGGTTACCGGCTCCTGCACCCTGGCCAGGTATTGATAGGTAGGGATCTCATAGTGCAGCATCCGGCGCACGGGGTAGATGGGTAAATAGTGACTGATAACGGAAGGGAAATCATAATAAGGTGTTTCCAGTATCAGCTTTTTGCAATCCCTGATGGAAGCCACCTGTGCGGCTATGCCTGTACCCATACTTTTACCATAGATGATAATGCTGTCAGCCGAAAATTTCTTGTTGGCCAAATTGTAAGCCAGTAAAGCCCATTCATATAGTTTTTTTTCGGTCAGCTTTCCGGTGCTTTTTCCATAACCGGGATAGTCTATCATCAGAACTTCATATCCATGCCGGGTGAAGTGGGGGATATATTTAGCGTACCAGGATATGTTTCTCTTATTACCATGGAAATAGAGTACTATGCCTCTCACCACTGTATCAGCAGGAAAGAATTCCATCAGGTTCAGGGTGTCTTTTTCATTGAGAGGAATGCTGATGTCCTTATGCGGGATGGTGAAATCATAACGGTGGTTCCTTTTCAGTGAAACCGGATGGAACAGGATAAGGTCTTGCAGGAAGTATAGTGCCAGTCCGCCTGCCACATAGATGATAGCGATTATTTTCAGCCATTTTAATATTCTCTTCCGGTTCATTATCACTTGCTTGATCCTGATTTAGTATGTGCGGGCAAAGATGAAAAGAAAAAAGGACATGCAGGGCATGTCCTTTAGGTGGTGGCTGGTTAATTATCACATCCGGTTGAAATAGTTTTTTATCCTGTATTGGGCATCATGGCTTATCTGGTCTGTAATGCATTTCATGATCTCATTTTCTGAAGGCGCAAATTCCTTTTTCCTGTCGATAAGCTGTCTGTCTGTTTCGCTTAATGCCCTTGCATCACCAGTGTAGGTGGAGAATTCAGTGGCCCAGTCATGATATCCTTTTACCTCATCATTCCATAACCACCTGCCGTTGTCATCTCTTACCGATAATTGCAATACCGCAGAGCTGCTCATTGTTCTTCTGGTGGTAGTAATAGTGGCATGTACTTTTTCATACACCTTTACGATGGAGTCTGGTCTGTACACGATCTCTTTTACTACAATCTCTTTTGATACTTTCCGGGTGCTGCGCTCATCATGGTATCTGCCGAAATCGATAGTGGCAAGACGCATATCCACTTCCTGGTCCACCCTTACTTGGTTGCTTCTGGCATCCCAGGCGGAGTAAAATTTTACAAACTCGTTTCCACTATTGTATTGAAGGCTGCGTATAAGCTGGTCATCAAGATTGTTTCCTCCAACTGTATAAGAGCTATACACAAAGCCGCCCTGTTGCTGCATCGGTAGTATGATAACGTTGGTGACTGCCATACTATATGCTTCATTCAGTTTTACTGTGGCTTCCCGGTCTCCGGGCAGCAGGCGCAGTGCAGCCTGAAATTCCCTGTAGGCATTGCGGTAGCTTTGTTTATCATAGTACTGCATAAAAGCAATGCCTCTTTCGATACGCACATCACCAGCCTTTTCGGCATAGGTGGTAACATACGAGGAGTAGTCAATAGGCTTCACCAGGTTAAAGACGGCAGGCACCCGGTATATTGCATCGTACATGCGCTGCAGGGAGGCATATTCATTATACATCCATTCCCATTTCAGTTCATTATTGCTTTCAGCATTATTACGGATACGGCTTTCATGGTCGTTCACCGCAAAGCTGTACGAATGCTGAATGATGTCGAGCAGTTTAGGATCATCAGGATCTTTTTGGAGTTTTTTAGCTGCTAATTCCACGGCTTCGGTGTAGTTCCCTTTTTCGTAAAGTTTTTTGGCCGTTTTACAAGATAAAGTCAGGATACTTAAGCCGGCGAAGATCAGTGTGTAAAGTTTTAGTTTCATACATACCTCCATTTTAGAGGTAGTATTTCAAATTGCAGTCCAGTTGTTTTCAGCTTTGTTGAATTAGACAATCCTTAACAGTTGGAGATATGGCAGTAGTACAAAGAGGGTATTTAAAGCATCCCATTTCGCTGCAGGAGTTTTTACGGCCCCAGCCCATACTGGGCCGGGTAAGGCCGGAGATATACCCGGCCATTAATAGACAAAGCCCTGGCCATAGCACATTCTATTGATCCTGCAAAGCTTGTAACAACCAGGTTGGCTGCCGGCTGAGGTAGCGGAGGCTGGTGGTTAAAAGGCAGATAAGGTAGAGATGAACCCCAGATAACCCATAGATAAGCCGCTTCTTATATACCGGCTTATCAGCGGCTTATCACCGGCTTATCAGCGGCTTATCATCGGGTTATCTATCAAGTAACCATGGTGAGGCAAGGGCTGGAGCATAGGGTACCAAAGCACCATAAACGGGCAAAAAGTATGGTTAGAGTAAGGCCAACCCTGGTCTTTTTACCCGTTTGCTGGTAAGTTTTGAGCCTGCAAGGAACTGGAACAGGACAGGCATTTGTACGTCTTGCCCTGCCTATCCGGGATAAGGCAGGTTTGCGTGTGTACTTATTTGATTGTACTTACTTTATATGGTGAAAGCGGGGCCAGAACTTAGTATTTCAGAATGTCCCGGATGAAGTTATGGTACTCGTCAAAAGAGGGCAGGTTATTATGACCGCCCCCATGGATACGGATAAGGGTAATTTTTTGCGGATTGATCTTTTGAAGGGCTTCACTGTGCCGGATGGGGATCAGCCAGTCTTTGGTTCCATGAATAATATAAGTATGACATTTTACCCCGGGCAGCCATTTATCCGTTCGCAGGTGAAAGCGTAATACGACCCTGAGCGGTAGTATAGGTAAAAACCGCTCAATGACCCGCAGAAAATTAAAGTAGGGGGCATCCAGGATAAGATAACGGGGGCTGTTGTCGGTGGCGAGTTTGGTGGCAAAGCCGCTGCCCATGCTGCGGCCATACACGATCAGGTGGTCTTCATGGTATTTTTCTTTCAGTTTGTTGTACACAAACTGCATATCGCTCAGCATTTCTTTTTCGCTGCGCTTGCCGGTGCTTTTGCCAAAACCCCGGTAGTCCACCAGTACAACGTCATAATCATACCGGTAAAAATCCTTGGCGTAACGGGCCCATCCCTTTATGCTTCGTGTATTACCATGAAAATACAGGATCAGTCCTTTGGGGTTTTCCCGGTGAAAATGCAATCCGTTGATCCGAACACCAGGCTCTATGTCAAAAAAATATTCCCGGAAGGGGGCATCGTATTTGAATTCAAAATCCTGTTTCAGTTTTTCCGGCTTAAAGATCAGCCGTTCCTGGAAAACATAAGCAAGGATCGAAAGTGTTGCAATACCAATGATGATATACCAGATGAAAGCAGGCAAGTGGTTAGATGATAGTTAATCGATGATAGTTTTTTTATTACCCGATGTCATCAAATGTAACCAGCAGGTTGAATAGTTGATGACGATAATAAACAGAAGATAATTCTTTTAATTTAAAACACTGAATGAATTTAGAAATCTGCTGGTTCAAAACCATCATCTGTCAGTCTCCATCTGTCATCTAATCTTCAATCCGTTTCAGCTTCAGGTTAGTTACCGGCGCCACTATCAGTGGAAACTTTTCAACTGTTACATTGGCAAGGTCAAGTCCAAATCCTTTTTCTTCAGACAGGCTGTGGTCTTTTAACCAGAAGTGGAATTTCATGATCACCCGTTCGATGAAAGGCAGTTCATTATCCTGGCTCAGGTATTTTTCCATGACCATGAATTGGAAATCCCCCACGGTGTTACTGCTGGCAAGGCTTTCGTAACGGCTGATGATGTTCACCTCTTTATTCGCCACGAGGTCTTCCACTACTTTACGGAACATCAGGTTGATCCGTGGTTCCATCCTGAATCCGAGACGGAAGTCCACCCGGATAATATCATTGGGAATGATATGTTCTACTTTGTATTCGCAGGTATAAGGATCATCTACCGTATCCACATGCACAAACCAATAGATATCTGCCCGCTTGGGTTTTTTATTAAGAATAGAATAAATGATCTTATGCTCTATCTCCTTTGGATTATTGGCACTGGTAAGGTAAACAAGGTGTGTGGCATACTTGGGCACCGATTTATCATTGCTGAGTTCCTGTATCTTAGGAATGTAATGCTCCATTCGTACAAACTCCACATAGCGGTTCTTGATCTTCCGTGCCCGGTACCAGACATACATGACCAGGAACATTACCAATCCGATGATCAGTGTAATATAACCTCCATGGGTAAACTTCACCATCAGGGCTACCAGGTAGCCGGTTTCCACGATCAGGTAGGCACCGAGAAATATATAGATCCACAGCGATCTGACCCGTTGCAGCACCAGGTAATTGGCAAACAGGATAGTCGTCATCAGCATGGTAACAATAATAGCCAACCCATAGGCCGCCTCCATATTGGATGATTTACGGAAGTACAACACAACGCCCACACAACCGGCAAACATCAAAAGATTAATAGCAGGGATAAACAACTGTCCTTTGGCTTCCGATGGGTAACGGATCTTCACCTTCGGCCAAAGATTAAGGCGCATGGCCTCGCTGATGAGGGTGAATGCCCCAGAGACCATTGCCTGGCTGGCAATAATGGCAGCGGCGGTAGCTATTACCACCCCCGGAATGATAAACCATTGTGGCATCATGTCATAAAAGGCATTAATGTCCAGCGCATTCTTGGTTTCTTCCGTAACAATGACGTTTCTGCGGTGAGCCAGCAGGTTTGCTCCTTGCCCGAAATAATGGATCAGCAGGCATAGTTTAACATAGATCCAGGATGTACGGATATTTGACCGTCCGCAATGCCCCAGGTCGCTGTACAATGCTTCCGCACCCGTTGTACAAAGAAAAACAGCACCCAGCAGCCAAAACCCTTCCGGGTAGTTCCTTAAAAAATTAATGGCATAGTGGGGGCTTAGTGCTTTGAAAATGGACAGATCATCAAATACATGGATAACGCCCAGAACCAGCAGCATGGTAAACCAGACAAACATCAACGGGCCGAAAAATTTGCCAATCGATGCAGTACCAAACTGCTGCATAAAAAAGAAAAGAACCAGTATGGATAATACTATTATTACCACCGTGTCGCTCCCGTCTTCAATACCCAGGTAAGGTAGTTTCTTCAACCCTTCGATCGCTGAGGTGATGGAGATAGGAGGAGTGATGATGCCATCTGCCAGCAAAGCGGCGCCCCCGATCATGGCGGGAATGACCAGCCATTTTTTTCTTCGCCGCACCAGGGCGTATAAGGCAAAAGTGCCGCCTTCCCCCCGGTTATCGGCTTTCAGTACCAGTATTACATATTTAATGGTGGTTTGTAAGGTAAGTGTCCAGATGATACAGGATAAGGTACCCAGTATCAGGCTTTCTTCGACCTGCCGGCCTCCAATGATTGAATTAAATACGTAAAGAGGAGAAGTTCCAATATCACCATAAATAATTCCCAAGGCAATAATTAGTCCTGCTGCGGTTACCCGGTTGGTAGGTATTTTCACTTTGTACTGTTATTTTTTTCCTGGGATGCCCGCCGAGGCCCTGCTTCATACAGGGCAAAGGTGAGTACAGATTTTAATTCTGCAGGAATGCCAGCAAAGGTATAGGCAAATTCCAATTAGAAAGAAAAATCCATCCAACTTTTACCTTCGTTTGCCAGGGACTGTGAAAAAAAACACCTGCCGGGACAACCTCACTTCTTTTTTCCGGCGTCCTGGTGTAATAGGATAAATATCTGCATCAGTCATAAAAAAGCAGGCCCGGTTTTCGCTGGCATCCTGTAACTTTAATAAGCAAAAAATCAAATCATTATGCCAGGCAGAACTTGGTTGCTCGCCCTGTTATTAGTTTGTTCAGCCCTTTCAGTAACCGCTCAAAAGATCGTTTATTCCGACCCGGACAGGGATGATACCCGGCGTATGAATTTTGAGATCGTAGGCAAGATATCCGGCAACTTTCTCATTTATAAAAATAACCGGGGAAAGAACACCATTGTGGTGCTTGATAATGACATGAAGCAGACCGGCAGGCAAGACCAGGAATATGTACCCGATAACGACCGGATGATCAATGTGGATTTCTTCCCCTATAGCGATTATGCCTACATGATCTATCAATACCAGAAAAGGAATGTAGTTTATTGTAAGGCATCAAAGATCGATGGAAATGGAAAACTGGTTGGAGAAGTGATGGAACTGGATACCAGTCATATCGGGTTTGCTGCTGATAATAAGATATATACCGTCATTTCCAGCGAGGATAAAAGCAAGATAGCGGTGTTTAAGATCAACAGCCGGAATAAAAAGCTTTATTCCATGACCACCCTGTTGCTGAATGAAAAGCTGGAGTTGCTGAAAAAGTCCCGTCTTTACATTCCTATGGAAGAAAGGAATGATTACCTCGGCGAATTTGCATTGGACAACGATGGAGACCTGGTGTTTTCCAAGTTCTTCCGGAACAATAATGATAATATAAGCCTTGCCTACATGATGATAAAGCAGGCCCAGTCTGATACTTTATCCTCCTGGCAGCTCAATATTGAAAAGAGTATGCTGGATGAGATACAGGTAAAAGTGGACAATTATAACAAACGATATTTCCTTACTTCTTTTTACTACAAAGAGAAAAAAGGCAATATAGACGGATTGTATTTTTATGTATGGGATAAGACCGGGATGAGAACGGTAATGGAAGATACCAGCACATTTACCGATGACCTGCGCCGGGAAGCCAGGGGAGATGCCACCATGAAGGGGGCCTTCAATGATTTTTTTATCCGCAATATTGTGACCCGCCGCGACGGGGGCTTTATCATCAGCAGCGAGTCTTACTATACCACGTCCCGTTTCAATAGCTGGAACAGGTGGGATTACCTGTATGGTTCGCCCTTTAACCAGTCGTTCAATAATTACTATTACTCACCGTACTACAGCCGTTATTACTGGTGGAATAACTCCCGGCCAAGCACACAGGCTGTCCGCTATCATGCAGACAATATTTCTGTTTTGTCCTTTGACAACAAAGGAAACCTGGAGTGGAGCAATGTAATGGGCAAAAGCCAGTATGATGACGAGTCAGACGAAAGCATTTCTTTCCAGTTAATGAATACAGGCGACCAGCTTCATTTCCTGTTTAACCAGCAGGAAAGACGAAATAACCTGCTTAATGACTATGGTATAGCGCCGGATGGCCAAATGAACCGTAATCCCACGCTGAAAAACCTCGATAAGGGATACGAATTCTTACCCAAGTATGGAAAACAGGTTAGTGCCAGACAAATGATCATTCCTTGTTTGTATCGTAACTATCTTTGCTTTGCCAAAATCGATTATAACTAAGCTTTAAACAAGGTCCTTTATCCGTGACAGGTATCTTTAAACAGAAAAACCCGGCAAACATATTAGTATTGCTGGTCTTTGGTGTACTTATCAAACTGCCCATGTTCCGGCATCCACACCAGGTGGCAGGCAAGCCCGAAGATGGGTTTCTCTATAAAGGAATACTGGATTTTTTTGCCCCCACTGCTGCGGCAAATCCCATGCTATACCCGCTGCTGGCATTTACACTATTGTTCCTGCAGGCCGTAATGCTGACCCGCTTCATCAACAATCAGCGGATGATGAGTAAGCCAACCTATTTTCCGGGAATGGCCTATATGCTGATCACTTCGTTGTTGCCGGAATGGAATTACTTTTCAGCTCCACTCCTGGTGAACACCATTCTCCTGTTTGTATTATCTGCCCTGTTCAGAACATACAATCAGCCCAATGCAAAAGGGGCTATTTTCAATATCGGGCTGGCACTTGGGGTGGCGTCCTTTATATTCTTTCCTTCCCTCACCTTTACTATCTGGATATTGCTGGCCCTGGCCGTGATGCGCCCTTTCAGGCTCAATGAATGGGTGCTTTGCCTGGCGGGGATCACCACCCCATTTTATTTTTATGCCGTCTATCTTTTTATTGATGATAAGTGGAGCTGGCAGAACCTGCTGCCTTATTTTTCTGTAAGCCTGCCGGTGGTTAAACAATCATTGTGGCTGGCCGGGAGTGCTTTTTTACTGGCTGCTCCTTTTCTTATGGGAGGTTATTATGTACAGGACAGCCTCCGGAAAATGCTGATACAGGTGCGAAAAGGCTGGAGCCTGCTGCTGCTGTACCTGCTTGGCGCTGTATTTATACCATTTGTAAATAATACTTCCGGTTTTGAGAACTGGATAATGGCGGCCATACCTTTTGCTGCCTTTCATGCCTGCACCTATTTTTATTCCACTTTGCGGATATTGCCGGTCATATTATTTTGGGCTACCGTAGCTTTTATACTGGGGTACCAGTATGCCGGGCCGGGATGGTAAGAACAGATAATAGTGAAAAGATAAAAGTGATAAGTTCTTCCTGTCTCAGACTTTTTGTTTCTATAAGCAGGTTTTTACATTAAAGAATTATTATCTGCCAGTTATCATCTGTCATCTAATGATTTATCTTTGCTTCTCATCACCCAAAATCCCTGCACATGAAGTTTGGCGTTGTAGTTTTCCCCGGTTCTAATTGCGACAGAGATATGTACGATGCCCTCAGCCATGACCTTGGGCAGGAGGTAAGTATGCTATGGCACAAGGACAAGGACCTTAGCCGGTTCGATACGGATGATTGCATCATTTTACCTGGTGGCTTTTCTTATGGCGATTATCTGAGGTGTGGTGCTATCGCCCGCTTCAGCCCTATGATGCAGAGTGTGATCGAATTCGCCAATGCCGGAGGAAAGGTATTTGGGGTTTGTAACGGGTTCCAGATTTTATGCGAATCGCATTTGCTGCCAGGCGCTTTATTGCGCAACGGGCACCAGCAGTTTGTATGCAAGAACGTATTTCTTACCAATGATACAGGCAGGGTGTATAAAATTCCGGTGGCCCACGGCGAGGGAAGGTATTATGCGGACGAGAAAACACTGGATGAACTGGAAGCGAACGGGCAGGTGATCTTTTATTATTGTGATGAAAACGGAAAGATAACCACGGCTGCCAATCCTAATAATGCCTCCCGGAATATTGCCGGTATTTGTAATGCCGGCCGCAACGTATTTGGCATGATGCCGCACCCGGAAAGGGCCTGCTCCCCGGTTTTGGGAAATACGGATGGGCAGGAAATAATCCGGACCCTGCTGATGGCAGAGCAACTTGTGTAAGGAGAAGGCCATCAGTGGCCGGGAGACTGGTTGGTCAGCCGGCTTACAAATTCTTTAGCCGGAAGGGATATAAATTTGCACAAGAGAGTTTTAACAAACCGGTAGAACAATAAGTCTGATTTTTGCGTACCTGAATAAAACAATGTATGATGAAACGAACAGCCATTTTTGCGATAGCACTTTTTACCATGATTTCGGCAAAAGCCCAGCTCAGCCCTGTTACCTGGAGTTTTACCGCGACCAAGGTATCTGATAAAGTGTACGAGGTGCACATGACGGCCACTATTCAAAACAACTGGCATCTTTATTCACAAAGCCAGCCTGCTGATGCCATTGCTATACCCACCACATTTACTGTGAATGCAAATCCCCTGTTTACTAAAGAAGGCAAAATAAAAGAAGTGGGTAAAATGGAAGTGATGAAAGATGCCACATTGGGCGTATCAGCCAACCAGTATTCCCGTACCGTGGATTTTGTGCAAAAGATAAAAATGAAAGGCAATGTAAAAACAAACTTCAGCGGCAAGGTGGAGTACCAGACCTGTGATGATAAAAAATGCCTGCCACCCAAAACGGTTAATTTTAGCGTAGCTATAAAATAAAATCGATTGTTAAGGATACTTCATAGAACGAGTTCTTTTTGGGGACTCGTTTGTTTTTTATAAAATACCGGACATGTTTTCACTCCTGAGAAAAATAACTGCTCTCACTCTCACATTGCTAATTCTTACTACCGTTGCATCAGCACAGGACAGCCTCGGTGCCGTACAGCAACTTGATGTGCAGAGCCGCAAGACCGGGGAAGGCCGTTATGAATTAAGTTTTACTGGAGCTGTATCGGGCAATTGGCAGATATATGCACCCAACCAGGTGTTGTTGGAGGTAAAGACGGCTGAATTAAGATTTGCCGATTCATCAGTACAGCAGCAGGGAGAATTTGGCTTATCCAATGAGCCGCTGGAGATCAGCAGCCCTATATTTGAAAACACTAAGGTAAAAGTGTATGAACAAAATATAAGCTGGAAGGCCACCATCCAAATAGCCGGAACGGTGCCTGCGAAATTGCAGGGAACATTGACATACAGTTACGGCCGGAATGATGAATACTACACCGCAGAGAAGAATTTTGTGGTAAGCCTGGAAGGTGGGGTGGAAGCAACGACGACCATCAAAGTTGATTCTATTGATCTGAATAACCCGGTGAATAATTGCGGGGATGAAGGAACTAAAGGCAAAAGCATACTGGCCATTTTCCTGCTGGGTATTCTTGGTGGTTTTGTCGCATTACTTACACCCTGTGTTTTTCCCATGATACCAGTAACGGTAACGTTCTTTACCAAAAAATCACCTGACAAGAAGAAAGGTGTATTTAATGCCATTATGTATGGGCTGTTCATCTTTCTTATTTATACCGCCATCACTATTCCTTTTCATTTTGTTGACTCTGCGAGGAGTGAGGTGTTCAATAATATTTCCACCAATGTGTGGCTGAATATTTTCTTTTTTGCCATTTTCGTATTCTTTGCCCTTTCCTTCTTTGGTTTGTTCGAGATCACCCTGCCATCCGGTATTGCCAACCGGGCAGATTCAAAATCCGGACTGGGCAACCTTGGAGGCATATTTTTCATGGCGGCCACTCTTACTATTGTTTCATTTTCGTGCACAGGGCCCATTCTGGGAACCCTGCTGGTAGGAACTTCCAGCGGTGGTGCCTGGCCTCTCACAGCTGGTGCAGCAGGTTTTGGTCTTGCATTGAGTTTGCCTTTTGCCCTGTTCGCCATGTTTCCCCATTGGCTACAGTCACTACCAAAATCCGGTGGGTGGATGACGACAGTAAAGGTGGTGCTGGGATTTGTAGAACTGGCACTGGCAGTAAAGTTTCTGGCCAATGCAGATAATGTGAAGCAATGGGGCATTATAAAACGGGAAATATTTGTTGGGCTTTGGGTGATCATAGGTCTGCTATCCACCCTTTATCTTTTGGGTGCCTTCAATAAAAGGAACGGAGCGGTCAAAAAAAGGATGTCATCCGTCAGAATATTCTTTGCCATTTTGTTTGGTGCGTTCACCCTCTACCTGGTGCCTGGCCTTACGAATACAAAATATGCATCCCTTAAATTACTGAGTGGTTTTCCACCACCATTGTCATACAGTATTTATCCGGACCATGTGCTGCATGCTAAAGGTGTAAAACCTATAGTGAACGATTTGGAAAAGGCATTAAAGCAAGCGAGAGAAGAAAACAAGCCTGTGCTTATTGATTTTACAGGCTGGGCCTGTGTGAACTGTCGGCGGATGGAAGAAAAAGTATGGACCAATAATATAGTGGACAGCCTTATGCGAACCCGCTTTGTCGTAGTGTCACTATATGTGGACGAGCGTACCAAATTACCATTGAAGGACAGGATAACATATACCGATTCTGCCGGTAACGAAGAAAGTGTGGTAACCATTGGCGATAAATGGACTGCCTTTCAGAAAGCCAACTTTGGAGCCGTATCACAGCCGCAGTATGCCATCATCAGTCCTGAACAGATAGCCCTAACGAAATCAAAATTCTATACACCCAATGCCAATGCTTTTATAGAATGGCTGCAATGCGGATTGGAAGCGTTTGAAAAAAACAAAAAGAAATGATCTGTTGAGTAAAGAAATAAAAAAAGCCCCTGCAATTACTTACAGGGGCTTTTTCAATTTGGTGTCATTCTGTACCAGCCTTCCGGTATGGCAAGCAAACAAAAACTTCGGGGACCGAAATTCGTTTAACTCCGGATGGAGATACAGAATGACAAAACCTTAGCCTATACTTCCGGGGGGGAAGAGGAGGTGAGGCAATATTTTAAAGAGCAATTTGTTTCTGAGTCATCAGCTTACGCAAATTAATCAATCCGTAGCGCATACGTCCTAATGCAGTGTTAATACTGCAATTTGTTGCAGCGGCAATTTCTTTGAAACTCATATCTGCATAATGACGCAATATAATTACTTCCCGCTGATCTTCCGGCAGACTTTGCAGCATATCTCTTACCCTGTCATGACTTTGTCTTCTCATCATCACCGTTTCGGCACTGTCTTCTGAGAAGTTCAGCACTTCAAAGATGTCTTTGTCTTCACCGTTGCGGATGGTGGGGGTGCGTTTTACTTTACGGAAGTGGTCCACACACAGGTTGTGTGCTATCCGCATGGCCCAGGGAAGGAATTTACCCTCCTCGGTATAGCGGCCACCCCGCATGGTGTCGATAATGCGGATAAAGGCATCCTGGAAGATGTCTTCCGCTAAATATTTGTCTTTTACCAGGAACAGGATTGACGTGTAGAGCTTATCCTTATGGCGGAGGACAAGGGTTTCCAGGGCGTCAAGATTTCCATCTGTAAACAGATGAATTAATTCATGGTCGGTTTTTTTCAAAAATGCTTTCATGACTTCTACAGTTTAGGTTGCTCTGAAATGGCAATAGCTATCACAGACGTTTCAATGGATATTGGTTGCAATAAAAAATCGGTTAAAAACAAGTAGAAGTTTAGGCGATAGGCTGGATAAATTTTAAGTTTTTCATTTTTTGGATTATTGGAAATTAAAAATAGGGTATTTCACGAAATTGCCAAACATTTGTAAAAACAAAATGTAATGATCAGTGCTAATGAAATGTTAAGAATCTTACCATAAGAATAAGCTGCATAAGGCTTTACATTTGCCAATATATAAATGGAAAAGACAATAAAAGGGAAAAATCCCGCCAAATCGAAGACCGTAATTTCCGCAGAAAATATCCTGATCAAGGGGGCAAGGGTGCATAATTTGAAGAATGTAACGGTGGAAATACCCCGGAACAAGCTGATCGTTGTTACGGGGGTGTCAGGATCAGGCAAATCCTCCCTTACGATTGACACCTTATATGCCGAAGGGCAGCGCCGCTACGCTGAAAGCCTGAGCGCCTATGCCCGCCAGTTCCTGAACCGGATGAATAAGCCGGATGTGGATTTTATAAAAGGGCTTTGCCCCGCCATTGCTATCGAACAGAAAGTCATTACCCGCACACCCCGCAGTACGGTGGGCAGCATGACAGAAATATATGATTATCTCCGCCTGCTTTTTGCCCGCATCGGCAAAACGATCTCCCCCATTTCCGGCAATGAAGTAAAGAAAGATGATGTAACGGATGTGCTGGCCGCTATTCTGAAACTAAATGAAGGGGACAAAGTGTTTATACTGGCCACCTTTAAGCAACACAAGAACCGGGATATAAAAGAAGAGTTGAACATTTTGGTGCAGAAGGGATTTTCAAGAGTGGCTTCCCCTAATCCGGCCGCAGGCGGTGCTTTAGAACCTCAAAGAATAGAGGAGCTTATCGAACTCAGCGATAAGGAACTGAAAGCAAAAAAGATATCGCATATACTGGTTGACAGAATTGTAGTAAAAGAATTTGATGAAGATGACAAGCACCGATTAGCCGACTCTATCGGGACTGCTTTTTATGAAGGCGAAGGAGATGTGTACCTCGAAGTACAGTCTGCGGGCAATGGACAACGGCCCCGGCTCCTCCATTTCAACAACCGCTTTGAACTGGATGGAATGCAGTTTGAAGAACCACAGCCCAACTTATTTTCTTTCAATAATCCTTTTGGAGCCTGCCCCACCTGCGAAGGTTTTTCACAGGTGCTGGGTATAGATCCCGACCTGGTCATTCCCGACAGGCGGTTAAGTGTATATGATGGCGCTGTGGCGCCCTGGAAAGGAGAGAAGCTGGATTGGTGGCGTCAGAATTTTGTAAAAGGAGCTAAGAAATTTGATTTTCCTGTTCATAAACCGGTGGCTGATCTTACCGATAAGCAATACAAACAGCTTTGGGAAGGAAGTGATGGGGTATATGGTATCAATGATTTCTTTAAGGATGTGGAATCGCAGTTGTACAAAGTGCAATACCGTGTTTTGCTGAGCCGCTATCGTGGCCGCACTGAATGCCCGGACTGCAATGGCTACCGTCTTCGTAAGGAAGCCCTGTATGTAAAGGTGAACGGAAAGAACATTGGCGAATTAAGCAGCCTGCCGGTAAAAGACCTGAAGACCTGGTTTGATGAAACCGGTAAAAAACTAAGCCTGCATGATAAGGAAGTGGCAAAACGGATACTGATAGAATTGCATAACCGGCT
>JAEUVL010000135.1 GCA_016786965.1 Chitinophagaceae bacterium | reverse complement strand
TTGAAATATGTAAAGGATGATGACTGGAACAACCGCACGGTGTTTCACCCGGAGCATAAAAAGACCATGCGTCTTTGGTTCCTGCTCGGTATGTATGCCTGGCATGGTAAGCACCATGTGGGACATATTACTGCATTACGGGAGAGGAAAGGATGGTAAATAATTAATTAAATAGTAATTGACAGTTAATGAGTGACCTGAAGTGGACAACACTTTCCTCTGAGTATCTTTTTAATGACCGCTGGTTCAAAGTGCGCCGGGAAACCTGTAAAACCCCGCAGGGAAAGATCGTTGACCCTTACTATGTATATGAATTTGCTACCTGGGTAGGGGCAGTGCCTGTTACCGAAGAAGGTAAAATAATTATGATCCGGCAATACCGCCATGCACTTGGGGAAGTATGTATCGAAATACCCGGCGGTTGCGTGGATGATACCGACAAGGATCATGAAGCGGCAATTGCGAGGGAGTTACTGGAAGAAACAGGTTATACCTTTTCTTCTTATGAATATCTCGGCAACGTATCTCCTAACCCTTCTACCAATACTAATCTGCTGCACATGTTCCTGGCAAGAGGCGGAGTGAAAGTGAAAGAACAGCAACTGGACGAAAATGAAGAAATAGAAGTGGTGCTGGTGAGTATAGATGAACTGAAAGAACTGGTACGGGATAATAAGATCGTTCAGTCCATGCACCTGAGTTGTATATTCTATGCGCTGGCCCGGATGAACCAATTCACGTTTTAAAAGGATTCCTATGTTTTGGAAAAAGAGTAAGTCAATAAAAGACATCATTGCCAATAACCTGGACATACCTGTACAGGCAGAGGACAAAAGATATTCTGCTTTGTTCAGTATGAGTGGACAGCCCGGCAAAGCTTCGGAGAATCTTCTATCATCAGCTCTTGGATATGCTGCCGGCGCTCTCGCAATTGATCTGTCTGATATTGCGGCCAGGGTGAAGAAAGGCCCCGATTATATCAACATCTATCCCGGAGAACATTATAAATTACTGGCCTCTATTATCAATATCCGTAAGCCGCAGGTAGTGGTGGAATTAGGAACACATCTCGGCTATTCAGCGTTGTGCATGAAAAAGTTTATGCCTGCCGGTGGTAGGATACATACGTTTGATATCATTGCCTGGAACCAGTTTGCAGATACCATATTCACCGAAAAGGATTTTGATGATGCGCTGGCGCAGCATACAGATGACCTGACGAAATGGGAGGATGTTCAAAAGCACAAGATGCTATTAGAAAGTGCAGATATTGTATTCATGGATGCACTGAAGGATGGAAAACAGGAATACCAGTTCCTCGATAATTTCTCCCGGCTTTCATTCAAAAAAAATTGCCTCTTCATTTTTGATGATATCCGGCTGTGGAACATGCTGGACATTTGGTATAACCTGGATAAACCTAAACTGGATATGACCTCTTTCGGCCATTGGTCCGGAACGGGTTTGGTAGAATGGAGCTGAGGCTAATCGAATTGGCAGTATCATCATTCCTGCATTTCCTATGCCAGTACTGGCAGAAAACAATCTTCACTTTATCAGATCTGACGGATACTTCCGTTGTTCACTTCTCCAACGAGGAACACACTGCCGCACACGATGATCATATCATGATTGCCGGCGACAGATAGTGCTGCATGTATGGCTTCATTTACTTCGACGTAAGTATGGCCTTTCAATCCTTCCGACAAAGCCTTTTCCTGTAATTCCTCTTCTGGCAGTGCTCTTGGTATCTGTGCTTTGGTAAAATAGTAGCGGGCCTGTTTGGGCAGCAGTTCCAATACCGACTCCACTTCTTTATCTTTTACCATGCCAATAATGATATGCAGTTGGTGATGATCGCTCAGTTCTATTTGCTGTACTAATTGTTTTATTCCATCGGTATTGTGTGCTACATCGAGCACTACCAGCGGAT
>JAEUVL010000126.1 GCA_016786965.1 Chitinophagaceae bacterium | reverse complement strand
TCAGTTGAATATTACTGTACCATCTTCACCGCTGCAGAAAGCGGCCTGGAAAAAGATCTGCTATGGACAGGCAGCGATGATGGATTGATCCATGTAAGTAAGGATGGTGGACGCAACTGGGAGAATGTGACTCCGAAAGATGCGCCAAAAGCCATTATGTGGAATTGTATAGAAACAGATCCTTTTAAAAAAGGAGCTGCTTATTTTATTGGCACCCGCTACAAGAGTGATGATTTTGCCCCTTATATATACAAGACCGAAGACTATGGCAAAACATGGACGCTTATCGTGAATGGCATCAACCGTCAGCACTTTACGAGGGCCATGAGGGCGGACAGAAAAAGGGCCGGCCTGCTATATGCGGGAACAGAATACGGCATGTACATCAGCTATGATGATGGGAAAAACTGGAAAAAGTTCCAGCTAAACCTGCCGGAAGTACCTATTACCGACCTTGCTATTAAGGAAAACGATCTTATTGTAGCCACACAGGGGCGTTCGTTCTGGGTGCTGGATGATCTGAGTGTGGTTCAGCAATTAAATAATGATCTTACTTCTAAGAACCTCTATGTTTTTAATAATAGCAGCGCCTGGCGTATTGCGGGCAATCCATTCAGTGGCCGGTTTGGTGCAAATCAAAATGCAGGCGTTAATCCGCCCAACGGTGCCGTTATCAATTATTTTGTGAAAGAGGTAAATGACAGTACAAAGGCATCCGTTACCTTGTTTGACAAGAACAGGAACAAGATCAGAACCTATTCTGTTAGTGCCAAGGAACCAGCTGACAAAATGGACATCAATAAAGGCATGAACCAGTTTGTATGGAACCTTCAATATCCTGCTGCGGAAAGAATAGAAGGGATGATACTGTGGAATGGAGTGCCCGGAGGTATAGTGGCACCACCCGGAGATTATTACTATACATTAAAAGTAGGTACAGATTCAGCAGAAGGACGGTTTACTGTAAAGGCAGACCCTAATTATAAGGTGACACAGGCGGAGTATGAGGAACAATTTAATTTCCTGATAAAAGTAAAAGCCAAGTTTGACGAAGTGCAGCAGGCTATTAAAGATATACGGGCTTTAAGAACGCAAATGAATGACTTTACCAGCCGGCAGCCGAAAGGTACCGCTAAGGAAATAAAGACAATGGTGGATAGCCTCAACAAACAGCTGACAGCAATTGAAGAGAAATTATACCAGACCAAAGCCAAGAGCGGCCAGGATGTATTGAATTATCCCATCCGCCTGAATGATAAGATCAGCGGATTATTTGATGCGGCCAATAGTGGCAATATGGCACCAAGTAAACAGGTGAAAGAAGTATTTGCAGACCTTGCTGCGCAAAGCGATGAACAATTGAGTAAATTCAAAAAGATAAAAGAAGAAGATATTGGCAAACTCAACCAGCTGATCAGGGAGAAGGCGGTACCGGTGATCGGGTTGAAGAAAGAGGATTGATGTGATAAAAAAAGAGGCTTCAACTGAAGCCTCTTTTTTTTATGAAGTAAGTTTATATTTTCGGGTCCGTTCTTTCATCAGGTTGATGGCTTCTTCCTTACTGCTGAACATATTATTGATGTTCACGAGATTGTCGGCCAGTTTATCATAGCGTTTCGTCATCAGCCATACAAAAATGTGCAGGTAATGAATGCCATCGAAAACCAGCACTTTTTGTTCAGCCAGTTTATCTTTTGTTTTTAAGAACTCACCAGGAATATCTGTGTAATGCATGGCCGGGCGCACATGATGAATGGAGTGATAACCATCATTCCAGCACATCTGGTTGTACTTGGTATTGATACAGTTGATGGTATTGTCTTCCAGGTCGGCCAGGTTTACAAAAGCATGTTGGGCCCAGTTGCCCAGCATCATCACCACCCGGGCAAAAATGAACGGGATAATGAAAATGAACAGGGTGGCCTGAAGATTTACAAAACACATGGCCACACAGAAAATATAAAAAGATATCTCCCCGGCGGTGAGGCGCATATAAAATTTCTTTCTCTTGCGGCTGAAGAAATAATTGAACGTATCCACGAAGCCCAGGACTAAAAAGCGGCCCACATAAGCCAGGAAACCGCGGAGGCTGTCCCGCTGGTAAGGCAACGTACTGCTGGCATCTTCCAGCATATTGTTTTCTACATGGTGCATACCCATATGATGGACAAAATATGTTTCGGGTGTATGACCAAAGAACGGGCACACAAACCAGATCACATAATTATATATCCAGGTATATCCTTTCTTAAACAGTTTGCGGTGGCTGATGCAGTGCAGCATCAGTCCGAAACGGCCCTTAAAGTACATTTGGGAAACATAGAAATACGGGATATAGGCCAGCCACCAATACCAGCCCGTGAGCACCGGTGTATACAGCAGGATGGCAATTGGAATAACCAGTATATGAATAGCGGTAAGCAAGTGAATAAAAGGCAAATCCCTTTTATCATTCATGTATTTAAGCCAGAATTTCTCGTAACGGCTAAAACTCTTGGGTTCTGTATATACAGGGTCTGTAATTACTGTCAGGGCCTTCATGGCAAAATAAAATAAGTAAAAAAATATATCTGAGATACGCTATATGTTCATGCTCAGACAAAACAATTGAATTCCAGGGAAAAGGATGGTTTGGAACGGGGTAAAATTACACCATTCCGGCTAATGTGAACTTTTTGTTTAGCAGGTTAAGTTTATGATTTTAATCAAGTAAGCAGCAATGAGTTACTACATTTTTAAGTCTGGTTTTACACTTCTCACTTTGGTGGTGGCACCACCAGTTAGGGTAAGGTCAACCGGCTTATTGGTAGCCCAGGCACCACGGGTAAAGTCCGGAATATCCACCGATCTTGAACGTTTGGCCACCGACCGCTGGCTCAGTGGCAGCAAACAGCTCCAGGCAGCTGCATCATATACATCCTGATCAAGCGGCAAGCCATTGCGAAGGCAATCGATCAGGCGCCAATCCATGATAAAGTCCATACCGCCATGTCCGCCCACATCTTTGGCTATTGCCCCGATGTGATTGACAATTGGCGGGGAGTATTTTTTATACAACTCATCTAATTGTTCTTTTTTAACCCAGCTATGCCCAAATGCCACCCGTTCAGGGCCCGGCCATTTTTGTGCAGCTCCTTTGGTGCCGCTGACTAGATGAATTCTTGAATAAGGTCTTATCGTGGATACATCATGCTGTACCATGATCGTTTTTCCTTTGTTGGAACGGATAAGCGTGGTATTCATATTGCCGCGGTACGGCTTATCAACATATTCTGTAAAGAAGGGATCCTTTTCTGCCAGCGACTTTGCCATGGTATTCATGGTAAAATCATTAGTGCTCATACTTACCAGGTGGTCAAATTTGTCGCCGCGGTTGATGTTCATGCATTGCGCTACCGGTCCCAGCCCATGTGTGGGGTACAGGTTTCCGCTGGGGCCGATGTTTTCCTTCAGCCGCCACATATCAGCGTATGCATTTTTATTAAAAAGCCAGTCTTTTGTAAGGTCATGTATATAAGCGCCTTCGGCATGTATTATGTCTCCCAGCAGTCCCTGACGGGCCATGTTCAGTGTCAGCAGTTCGAAGAAATCATAGCAGCAGTTTTCCAGCATCATGCAATGCTTTTTTGTTTTCTCCGATGTTTCCACGAGTTCCCAGCATTCATCAATGGTCTTGGCGGCCGGTACTTCTGTAGCAGCGTGTTTTCCATTCTTCATGGCATATACGGCGATGGGTGTATGCAGGTGCCAGGGGGTGGGAGTGTACACCAGGTCAATATCATTGCTTTCGCAAAGTGCCTTCCATCCCTGTTCGCCACTGTACTCCTTTGCTTTGGGGCGCTGCATTTTTTCGAGTGTCTTTTGTGA
>JAEUVL010000120.1 GCA_016786965.1 Chitinophagaceae bacterium | reverse complement strand
TGAGGTTATTGGTCAACCCAACTGTTGTATTAAATGTGGCCGTACAACCCAGGTTATCCCTTACCGAAACGGTATAGTTGCCGGGAGCTACATTAAATACATTACCGGATTGCCAGGTAGCGCCATTATCAATGGAATACTCATAGCTGGCATTACCGCCGGTGGCGTTTACAGTTATCGTACCATCATTACCACCATCGCAACTGGCGTTGGTGTTTACGGGTGCAGCACTGAGTATGGCTGGCTCGGTAATGATCACAGTTCGGGTAGTAGTGCAGCCATTGGCATCGCGGATGATAATAGTGTAAGGACCGGCAGGCACATTAAACACATTGCTGCTTTGCCAGGTGGTACCGCCATCTATTGAAAACTCATGCGGGGCCACGCCGCCGCCGGAGGTTACGGTGATGATACCATTGCTCTGGCCATTACACACTACGGGTACGGTGGCGGCAGAAGCAGTCATCGCAGCAGGTTCTGTAACGGTGATCGTTTGCGAACCCACACAGCCATTCCCCTCCCGGTAATAAACAGTATATGTACCAGCTACCAGCCCGCTAAAGGTATTGCTGGCCTGCCAGGTAATGTTATCCAGTGAATACTCATACGGTGCAATACCTATGACAGGCTGGGTAACCACTATAGAACCAGTGGCATTACCATTGCAAGCCACATCGGTTTTATTGACAGAGGTTGTAAGTGTGGGACCAACTGCCACATCCACGTTAATAGTATTAGTGATACATCCCGCAGCATCCGTCATAACCACCGTATGTGGTCCGGCAGATACATTGGTAAATGTATAAGGAGCAGCTCCGGCAACAGGAGCGGCACCATCTAATGAGAACATGTAAGGCGCATTGCCATTGGTAGGCGTTACAGTAATAGATCCGTTTGAAGCCCCATTACAGGAAGTGGCTGATGGAGCAGCCGTGGCGGCCAGTTGAGGGCCTACGGCAATGTTTACGTTGATAACGTTGGTAACACATCCATTGGCATCTGTGACCCTTATGGTATGGGCTCCGGCTGCAAGGTTATTAAAGGTGTAAGGTGCTGCGCCAGGCAGATATGCTCCTCCATCTAATGAGAAGGTATAAGGAGCAGTACCGGTAGTAGGCGTTACAGTAATGGAACCATCTGCTGCCCCATTGCAGGAAGTGGCAGCAGGAACAGCATTAGCAAGAATGACGGCACCTGCAGCTATCGTAAAGTTGATGGTATTACTTAAACAACCAGTAGGGTTATCAGTAATAACAACACTATGCGGACCGGGAGTAAGATTGGTGAAAGTAGTGTTCGTAGCGCCAGTTTGGGTAGTTACTCCATCCAGCACAAAAGTGTAAGGCCCTGTGCCATTGGTGGGGGTAACGACCACACTTCCATTAGAAGCGCCTGAGCAACTGGCTGCGGTTAGTGCAGTGGTGGCGGTAACTGCTGTTCCGTTTAGAACGGTCCTGGTCAATACCCGGCTACAGCCAACAGCATCTCTTACAGTAATGGTATAGGTACCACCTGCAAGTCCGGTAAATACATTCGAGGCTTGAGGGGTGCCTGCACCAAGTTGGTATGTGAAAGGAGCAGTTCCTGCTGTTGTGTTTACAGTAATGGTTCCATTCGTAGCGCCGGGGCAGGAAGTAGCCGTGGCAGAAGTGGTGGCAGTAACGCCGGTGCCGGTGGTAACGTTGATCGTAATGGTATTGGTAACACAGTTATTTATATCTTTTACCACTACCGTGTGGTTACCAGCGGTAAGCCCTGTAAAAGTATAAGGCAATGCCCCTGCAATGAAAGTTCCACCATCTAAAGAAAAGGTAAATGGCGCTGTGCCGGAGGAAGAAGATATGGTGATGGTACCATTATTTACTCCTGTGCAGGCAATAGGCGTGCTGGCGGTAACGGCAGAAAGATTTCCTATGACCCCAACAACTGCTGAATAGTTACCGGTACATACACCCGCAATATCTCTAACATAAACAGTATAGGTACCCGCCAATAAACCGGTAAACGTGTTGGAAAGCTGCCAGGTAATGCCATCTAAAGAATATTCGTAAGGTCCGCCATTGCCACCGCTAACAGCCGTAACAGTGATGGTGCCATCAGGGACACCACAGTTGGCACGGGTGGTGACAGGGGTGGCTGCCAATCCCTGCTGACGATCAACCCGGATGGTATCTCTGCCCATCACTTCTACGGTTATATCGTCTATCTTATCATAAAAAGCCCGCACTTCATACTGAGTTGTGGTACCGGGAGGCGGGCATATATTAGGAAAAGAAACTTCTCTGTCTCCACTGGGAAGAGCAACAGATGTGCCTACCGATACAAGGTTTCCACTCATATCATATAATTCTGCCCTTCTGAAAAGCGGAATACCTCCAATAGGTACAAAACGGTATTTTTCAGACATACCGACTGCACCCCATGGCGGATCAGAAGCTCGGCGGCCCGGCACCATCACTCCAATATCCCTGGCATTGTTCTGTACTCCCACCATTGACCGTCCCTGGTTCCATCCGGGACATATCTGCATATCATAAAGGGCTACATCAATAATGCCATTAGATTCATATAAGGTGATTGTATGCGTGTTCTCAAAAAGATTATTACAGGCACCGGAAAACAAAGGAATTTTATAGTACGACAATGTCCATGTACGATAAGGAGAAATACCGGCACCAACATAAGAAATCAATCTGTTGGGGGATGTAGTGACTCCCACGTCAATATCATGATATGGCCCCATTATCAACTCCCTGTCATAAAAAGTACTGGGCAAATCCTGAGGTGCTCCTCCATTAATAATATTCCAATGTGAAAACTGGTTTGCTTCGGCAAGATCAAAACATACGTATCCATTACTGCTTGCCAGTAATTGGGTTCGGACATTCCCAAAGAAAGTAAAGGGAAACCCTATGTTTATTGGATTGGTGTACCTGTCATCAACATTAAGCATCGTTGGAGTCTGGGGAACAGCAGGATCATATGCGGCCAATAAACAAGTGGGATTCACAACTGGACTGTTTACTGCATATGTAGTAGCCTGGCGCTGCGGGTCAGGAACTTTACTTTTAATGGTAAAACAAGCGGCTGGCGGGCAACCCGGCAATACCGTGTCTTTTGCGCAGTTAAACCAATATTGTGCGGATACGCTTCCGGAAAGAACAAATAAACAGCCAAGGGCTGTGAGGGTTCTCAACAATGTGATTCTCATAACTAAGAAATGCAGTTTGTTTGGGTAAAATCAGTTCCTCAACAGGCCTACAAAATAACCAAAAAAGTTAAGAAAAGCCTAAGGCGGTTCCCTGAATTACCAAAAAAGTGCATCTGTGGTTAATAACTCAAGATTTACAACACTTTAGAAGCATTATGATCACGACGGTATATCCTCCATATCATACCGCTCCACCGACTCGATGCCCGGCAGGTTCAGCAGGCTTTGCACCAGGTTGTCCAGTTCTTCTTTATCATGTACATATAGCTTGATATTGCCTTCAAACAATCCCTCCTTTGCTTCAATGGTAAGGGCTGCTATATTTATTTTCAGTTCGCCGGAGATCAGCATGGTGATCTTATTCACCACGCCCACATCATCCATGCCCACTATCTTCACCCCGGTCAGGAAGGATATCTCTTTGTTCTTTGCCCACTTGGTCTTCACCACCCGATGCCCGTAGTTGGACAGTAGCTTTGTGGCATTGGGGCAATTGGTGCGGTGTATGGTTAAGCCTTTTCCGGTGGTTACAAATCCAAACACATCGTCCCCGGGAATGGGTTTGCAGCAGTTGGCCAGGTTATACACTATCTTATCACTGCTTTCCCCAAAGATCACCAGTTCGGCATCCTTCCGGTTAGCACCCTGTTGGGCCGGATTGTACTCCGGTTTCAGCTCCTGTATCTTCACCGGTCTTGGCGCTTCCAGCCGGTCGCCCATCACTTTAAATTCTTTCAGCTCTTTGAGATCAATATTTTTTACCGATACCTGGTAAAACAGGTCAAGGTTGGAAGGCAGTTTATACCATTGCACCAGTTCATCAATGTTGTGCTGGGACATGGGCACGCCCAGCCCTTCCAGTTTGCGCTGTACCGTGTACTTACCTTCATCCGCCACTTTCCGTTTTTCTTCTTTCAGGGCATCCCGTATTCTTCCTTTGGCTTTGGAAGTAACCACAAAGCCCAGCCAGTCTTCTGATGCTTTTTGTTTATTACTGGTAATGATCTCCACCTGGTCACCGCTCTGCAGCTTATGGCTGATGGGCACCAGTTTATGGTTCACTTTGGCGCCGATCGTTTTTACCCCGATAGCACTGTGAATGGAAAAGGCAAAGTCAAGTGCGGTGGAGCCTACCGGCAGCATCTTTACATCACCCTTGGGGGTGTACACATATATCTCTTCGGCCAGGAAACTGGTCTTGAAGTCCTGTAAGAAATCTATGCTGTCCGTTTCCTGGTTGGTGATCACTTCCCGTATCTGCTGAAACCATTTATCAAAACGGCTTTCATCGCTGGTGCCTTCTTTATATTTCCAGTGGGCGGCAAGTCCCTTTTCTGCGATCTCATTCATCCTTTTGGTACGTATCTGTACTTCCACCCAGCGGCCCTGTGGCCCCATCACGGTAGTGTGCAGCGCTTCATAGCCATTACTTTTAGGATTGCTCAGCCAATCCCGCAGCCGCTCCGGAGAAGGATTGTACTCATCCGTTATCATGGAATAAACTTTCCAGCAATCCTCTTTTTCTTTTTCCGGTGGCGAATCCAAAATAGCCCTGATAGCAAAAAGGTCATACACTTCTTCAAACTCCACCCCTTTCTTTTTCATTTTATTCCAGATGGAATGGATGCTCTTGGGACGACCATATATCTCAGCGTTCAGGCTGGCTTTTTCTAATTTATCCCGGATAGGTTTGATGAACTCATTGATATACTTGCTTCTCTCCTTTTTCGTTTCGGCCAGCTTACGGGCAATGTCTTTGTACACGTCCGGCTCCATGTACTTCATTGCCAGGTCTTCCATTTCTGTTTTGATATTGTACAATCCCATCCGGTGTGCCAGCGGGGCATACACATATACCGTTTCCGAAGCGATCTTTAATTGCTTTTCCCGTTTCATACTGTCGAGGGTCCGCATATTATGCAGCCGGTCGGCCAGTTTTATCAATATTACCCTGGGATCATCGGTAAGGGTAAGCAGTATCTTTTTAAAATTCTCAGCCTGTTGCGAGGCATTTACATCTATTACGTTGGAAATTTTAGTAAGCCCGTCCACAATGCGGGTGATCTCTTCCCCAAATTCTCTTTTGATATCGTCCAGGGAAATATCGGTATCCTCCACTGTATCATGCAGCAGGGCGCAGATAGTGGAGCGGATACCGAGGCCTATCTCGTCCACGCAGATCTTGGCTACCGCAATCGGGTGCAGGATGTAGGGCTCACCACTTTTGCGGCGCATGGTCTTATGGGCCTCCGCCGCCATTTCAAAAGCTATGCGGATAAGGTTCTTATCTCCGGGTTTTAACTTGGTCTTAAGCACCTTCAGCAGGGAACGGTACTCCCTCAGGATCAGTTTCTTTTCGTCCTCTTCATTCAGGTTGTACTTGGGTATCTGGGCTACAGTTTCCATTGTCTACGAATTTAGTGATTTTTGGCTAAGGGTAAAGGAGTGAAAGAGAAGTGATTCAGCAAGGAAAAATGATCGCATAAAATATCATGAACAGGTGCATTTGCCCTGCCTGCCTGTATTCTTTACCCTCCCACCTTGTTTAAACACATACCCTGTATGGTCTGTTTCGTTATGGCTTCCTGGTAGATAAGCCGATGATAAGCCGGTGATAAGACGGTGATAAGCCGATGATAAGCCGGTATATAAGGAGCGGGTTATCTACGGGTCATCAGCGGTTCATTTCCCCTTTATCTGCTTTTTAAATACCTGTTTGTGCTGCCAGTTGCAGCAACGAGCCTGCCTGCTGCAAGCCGGTCAGGGGCCATAAAGCAGGTGATGGTGCTGCAAACAAAAGAGGTAAAGAGGGTCTTGTACAACCTCTTTACCTCCTTCAACTAATTTTGGCTGTTAGCCTTTACTTTAAAAAATCATACCGAAGCAGTAATTCATGCCCGTTTGACCCTTTATCGTAGACACTTAATGGTGTGTTGAAAATATCAAAGCAATAGCCGATGGTGAATTTCTTATGCACTTTTACACCGGCAGATAACATCCAGCTTTGTCTTGCCCGCAGGGCCAAACCCCACCAAAACACTTCTTTGTGCTCCACCCGGGCACCACCCTGAAACTCCAGTGGCGCATTGGGCAGGTAAATGAACAGGATGTTGGGAATGATCTTAGTATTGCCATCCACATCCCAGATGTAGTTACTGTGTAAATAATAATGGCGGTAGAGCCTTGCTTCTTCTGTACGGCTAAGGTTGCCGCTATAAAAATCCAGCTTGGTTTGTATCAACTGGCTGGCACTGGCGCCTATCTGGAATTTTTTACCGGTGTAGGCCACTCCTACGCCGGCATCGCCTTTGAAGCGGTTATCTGCTCCGGCCAGTACGGGGTCATTGCCCAGTGAAGCCTGCAGTTTTACTTTATCGATCGAAAATTGCTGAAACCTTGCTTCCAGTCCGATAGAAAAAGAAGCCTCTCCGTTCTTCAGCGGAATATGATAAGCATACGACGTTTGTAAGCCGGTACGTTTGGTGGGGCCCGTTACATCATTGTAAACATACCCACCAATACCGATCTTGGCGCTCTTGATATAGCCGGAGCCAAATACCAGGGTTGTTTGCGGGCCGCCGTCAATACCATCCCACATTTTGCGGTACGAAGCTCCCACCACTCCATGCTTCTGCGCACCGGCGGTGGCAGGATTGTGCAGGTTGCCGTGCTGATCGTATAAAGAAGAGGTCATTAACTGTTGTGCCGAAACAACGGTAACAGATGCCAGTAATGATAAAAGAAATATATAGCGTTTCATCTCTTTAATAGTTTAATGATTATCTCAGAATAGTTAAGTTTCCTTTCAGGTATTCAGTTCTTCCGTTTATCAGTTTAAAGCTGATGATGTAATAATAAGTGCCATCGGGAAGAGGTTTGCCTTCGTAGGTTCCATCCCATGTATTCTTATAATCATTGGATTCAAATACTTTGGCGCCATACCGGTTGAACACCTGTGCTTTGGCGCTGATAAGGCAGTTGCCATTGGTGATCAGCCACCGTTCATTAATGCCATCACCGTTAGGTGTAAAGGCTTCCATTGGCTTGATACAATAAGGAACCACAGTAATGGTTACTTCATCTCTGGCGATACAGCCCTGGGGATTGGTAACCGTGAGCTGGTAAGTGGTCGTCACCTGCGGGTTGGCATTCGGGTTCAGTATATTGGCACTGCTTAATCCTGTTGAGGGTGACCACAGGTAAGAACCTGCGGAACCGGTAGCCTGCATCTGGTAAGTATCTCCTGCTATAATGGAAGCATCCGGGCCGGCAAAGGCTGATGCGCCGGGGAATACTGACAAGGTAAAGGAGCGCTGCAATGTACAAGAACCGAGAGTGGCCGTCAGTGTATAGGTAGTAGTGCCTGTTGGTGTGATAACAGGATTGGCAATGCCGGGATTGCTTACGCCGGTGGTGGGAGACCAGCTGTACGTAGTGGCGTTGCTTACTAC
>JAEUVL010000109.1 GCA_016786965.1 Chitinophagaceae bacterium | reverse complement strand
ATTGTATCATTTTCTGATTTATTGCATAGGAGGGTGTTAATAATAACTAAAAACCTGGAAACAGAACATGAGTAAGGAAATCACATCAAGGGCGGCGGATTATTCGCAATGGTACAATGATCTTATTTTAAAAGGAGAACTGGCTGACTATTCGGCCGTACGGGGCTGCATGGTAATCAAGCCTTATGGTTTTGCACTTTGGGAAAATATGAGAGATGCATTGGATAAAATGTTCAAGGACACCGGCCATGTAAACGCTTATTTTCCCCTTTTTGTACCCAAAAGTCTTTTTGAGGCAGAAGAGAAGAATGCGGAGGGTTTCGCAAAAGAGTGTGCCATTGTAACTCATTACAGGTTAAAAAACGACCCCAATAACAAGGGAAAGTTGATGGTGGATCCCGAGGCGAAACTGGAAGAAGAACTGATCATCCGCCCCACCAGCGAGGCTATTATCTGGAACACCTATAAAGGCTGGATCCAGTCCTACCGTGACCTGCCCTTATTGATAAATCAATGGGCTAATGTCGTACGCTGGGAAATGCGGACCCGCTTATTCCTCCGCACCGCTGAATTCCTCTGGCAGGAAGGGCATACAGCGCATGCCACCAAAGAGGAGGCCCTGGAAGAAACAGTGAAAATGCTAAACGTCTATGCTGATTTTGCTGAGAACTGGATGGCCGTACCGGTAATTAAAGGTGTGAAATCTGCCAACGAGAGGTTTGCCGGCGCAGAAGATACTTATTGCATAGAGGCGTTGATGCAGGATGGAAAGGCATTGCAGGCAGGTACTTCTCATTTCCTTGGGCAAAATTTTGCCAAAGCATTTGATGTAAAATTCAGCGACAAGGAAAATAAACTGGAGTATGTATGGGCCACCAGCTGGGGCGTTAGCACCCGGCTTATAGGGGCCCTGGTCATGGCACATAGTGATGACCAGGGGTTGATCTTACCGCCAAGAATAGCCCCGCTGCAGGTTGTGATAGTACCCATATATAAAGGCGATGATCAAAAGGCTGTAATTGATCAAAAAGTAAATGAGATAAGTAAAGAGCTGAAAGCCGCAGGCATACGGGTAAAATATGATGATAATGACAATAATCGTCCAGGCTGGAAATTCGCAGAATACGAAATGAAAGGGGTGCCGGTTCGCCTGGCTATTGGCGCAAGGGACCTGGAGAAAAATGTGGTAGAAATAGCCCGCCGTGATACGAAAGAAAAAATGGTGGTAACACTGGACGGAGTAGCACAATATGTGCAAAGCCTTCTCGAAGAAATACAGCAGAATATGTTCAATAAGGCAAAAACTTTCCGGGATGAACATATCACACCGGCCAACAGCTGGGATGAATTTGAGAAACTGCTGGATGAAAAAGGTGGTTTTGTTGCCGCACATTGGGACGGAACCTCTGAAACGGAAGAAGCGATAAAAGAAAAGACAAAAGCGACTATACGCTGTATTCCGCTCGATAATGAGAAAGAGGCAGGCAGTTGTATATTAACCGGCAAACCTTCTGAACAAAGAGTTTTATTTGCCAGGGCCTATTAATATTTGGAGGGATTGAGTTGATTGTAAAAAGTTGGCAACAGCCTAAATTCCTCTTACTTTTATCAGATAAACCAAATCAACAAATCATGGAACAAAATCAAAACTCATCACTGTTCTCTTTAAATCTTGATGCGCAGAACAGTTATACACTCCGCAGTACTGCATCCTGGGCAAAAGTACTGGGCGTTGTCAGTCTTATCATTGCCGGGTTATGTATTGTTTTTGGTATCATCATGCAGCAGGCAATCAGTAATGCCGGCAGTGATTTTGACAGCTACCGTTACAGAAGTTCTGGCTTGTCTGCCAGTAATTTAGGTACGATGGGGTTGGCTATATATGTTATTATGGGCCTGTTGTACGGGGTTAGTGGAATTTTTGCTCTCAACGCCGGTAATAAGATCAATGCAGGGTTGAAAACGAATAATATGGAAACACTGAATGCCGGTTTTGCCGGGGCCAGGAATTTCTTTGCCTTCTGGGCAATCCTTATGATCATTTTCTTGTTGCTGATGCTGATAGGTGTGCTGGGAAGCCTCGGAAATATGTAGAAAAAAGAAAAAATTGTATTTTGTCCCGCAGTCATCCGCTGCGGGATTTTTTATACCTAAAATCGTACTTATGGAAAACGAAAAAAGCCTTTTCGATCTGCAGGTAGATATGCTGGGCAAAGCTCATTTAAAAGAAACAGCAAAATGGGCCCGCTTTTTAGCTATTACTGGCTTTGTCGGGTTAGGCCTTGTGTTTATCGCCAGTATGGTGGTAACGATGAGTGCCGAGAAAACAAGCGGCTATAAAAAATACGGTGATGAAGCGATCACCGGAGCAGAAGTGCTAGGCTCGCTGCTGGGGGCGTTAATGATCGTGGTATTGTATTTCTTTCCCTGTTATTTCCTGCTTCGATTTGCTAACAAAATGCGAACGGCTTTAGATAGCGATGATATAACATCCCTTAACGAATCATTTAAGAACCTGAAAGCTACCTTTCGTTACCTGGGAGTTGTTACCATTATTTTTCTTGTATTTCTGCTTATCGGGTTGCTGTCTTCTATTGGAGATGGAGGATAAGGAAAACATGGCCCTGCTTTATTTGGTAGATAAATAATTGTAGTCTTTCAGCAGCACGTCCAGGAAATCAAATGCCCCCAGTTGGGAATCAATTTTCAGGTGGTTTTTTATCTTATAGCTGGCTGCTTCTGCCATGGCAAAATCTCCTTTTCTACGGGCTGTCTCCAGTATGCTTTTGATGGCGTTAAGGTCTTTGTCACTCAATTGCATGATCTGAGGAAAAGACGGTGTATAGCTATCTGCCACTTCCTGGAAAACAGTTTCTTCGATATTGCCACGGGACCTGGTACTGATAAGAATAGTTTTTGCCAGAATATCGCCGACCCTTTGCCCTTTTTTAGAAGAAATTACCAATGCTATATCAGTAACAAGGAAACCAAAGCCAAATACTACAATAAAGATAACTTCCGGATTTCCGAGCCCGTCGCCGGTTACCACTACATAAAGAACGTATAATAACACTTGTACAATCCATACATCGGATAATCTAAGCAACCAGCGTATAGCAAATTGGCTGATGCTTGGTCGTCCTCCATTTTCGTCTACCACCCTCAGGCCCATGATCTTTTTGCCTATACTTTGCCCGTTCATGGTAATTTCAAAGACCACATGGTAGATCATTATAGGGAGCAAGAATAATAGCCTGTAGGCCCCAATCGGATCATTGGAGTGATCGATTGACATATAGACTTCGTTCGCAATCCTGAGGTAGATATATTGTATCAGCAAGTCTATAAAAAGAGATATAAGCCGCTTGTAAAATTCTGGTATTTCAAACTCCAGCTCTATATTAAAATTGGTCGGTACCTTGATTACACCCATTCAGAGAATAATTTAATGGCGTTAAATTACAGTTTTTTGAATATTTAATAGAGCTATAAATGCGTGCAGTTGCAAAAAATTGTATTTTACAATCTTAAAGAGCCTGTTTTGAGAGAAGCATTATTTATCAAAAAAAATAAAGACCGTTGGCTGAAGATACAACAGCAGCCATCTTCCGATCCGGATGAAATGGCCGCAGATTTCACACAATTGGTAGATGACCTTGCTTATGCCAAAACATTTTACCCGTCTGGAAAAGTAACAGGATTTATCAACTCGCAAACATCCAGAATATTCCTGGATATTTATAAGAACCGGCGGGAGGAGTCAAACAGGTTGATCACTTTTTGGAAATACGATCTACCCTTAACCATCCGAAAGCATCACAGAGTTGTTCTTTTCTCCTTTTTGTTCTTTGTACTTTTTTTTATTATAGGTTTTTTTGTTTCGCAACAGGATGATAGTGTTGCCAGTAGTTTTTTTGGGGAGCGATATGTAGAAGAAACTAAAGAGAATATAAAGAATGACAACCCGTTCGGCATTTATGAAACAGGCAATTCATTGCTTAACTGGCTGGGGATAATGATCAATAATATTAAAGTGGGGCTAATAATGTTCACCTCCGGGTTGTTTTGTGGGATCCCTACCATTTACAAGCATTGTGAAACAAGCGCCATGGTTGGCATTTTTGACCAGTTCTTTGCGGAAAGAGGGTTTGGGATAGATTTTTGGCTGGTTGTGTTTGTTCATGGCACCCTGGAAATTACTGCCCTGATCCTTTCAACTGCAGCCGGCCTTATATTAGGAAAAAGTTTTTTGTTTCCCGGAACTATCAAGCGGCTGGATGCATTCAAGCAGGGGGCAAAAGATGGAGTCAAGATAATGATAGGTATGCTTCCAGTATTTGCCCTTGCCGCTTTCTTCGAAGGATTTATTACCCGCTTGTACAATGATATTTCTGTACTCACTACTCTCGTATTTGCCTTGTCTGTTTTGTTTGTTATCTGGTATTTTATCATTTATCCCATCCGGCTGGGCAAGAAAATGTCACTGCCACAAATAGAGGAGGAAGCCTAAGTGTCGATAATCATTCCCGCCAATAGAGTGCTGATATTTTTTCAAAGGGCCATCGTATGTACTTTTCTGCTGCTTACCTTTTCTACAGTGGAGGCGCAGGTAGCAGATACTGTAGTTACCGTAGATGAAGGTATAAAGATTGATGAACCTGATGAGGACGAAGATTATACAGGTGAAGAAGAGGACGAAAAAGATTTTCGGAAAATTTCAGAATATAGCAGCCAACAATATGGCCAAAGACGAATGCCTGCTAATGCTATTAAAGAAATGCAGGACGATGATGCTTTTTGGTACGCCAATGGAACAGCCAAAAAGGGGAAGATAGAAGCACAGCCAAGGCGGGAAGAGGCCAACGGGAAACAGGTAAAAGGGGAAAGAGAGCAAAGCAACTACACACCCGTAACAAGATCGGGTTGGTTTCAAACGCTCATGTGGATCATTATTGTGGCAGGCTTTGCCGGTGTCATTATCTGGTACCTTGCTGACAGTAAAGTAGGTCTGTTCAGGAAGAAGAGCAGAGAGATCGCCAACGGGACTGAAAACGAAGAAATGCCCGAAGATATTTTTGCCATCAATTACCAAAAGGAAATTGACAAAGCCGCCAGTCAGGGTAATTATCGCCTGGCTATAAGGCTGATGTATTTACGGTTATTGAAAAATCTTGCAGAGAAAAATATTATTCAGTATAAACAAGACCGTACCAATCTGGACTACCTGATGCAATTACATCCGACGACTCATTACAAAGAGTTTTTCCGCATCACCCGGCACTATGAATACAGTTGGTATGGAAAATTTGATGTAAGCAATGAAGCCTATGGGATCATCCGGACAGACTTTGATCAATTTGAAAAAACCACCCGCTAACCGTTGAATAAGTTTCTACCATATTTATTTGCAGCACTGATATTAACTGGTATTTTCTTTTTGTTTTCCACTGGCAAAAGCAAAAAGGAAAAACAACTAAATGAGAAGATAACCCTGCGCAAAACGGATAAGATACCTTATGGTACTTATGTGGCATATAAGGGTCTTTCTTATCTTTTTCCTAATGCGTCAGTTTTTCCCAGTAAGGATGAACCAGGCTTTTGGGATTCTTTATCTAATTATGATAATAAACAGGCGTATATAGTGGTGGCAGATCATTTCAGTGCAGACGATGATGAAATGAGGCGGTTGGTAAAATTTGCCAAAAATGGTAATGATGTGTTTATCAGTGCCAAAACCGTGTCTGATGATGTGACAGATGCGCTGGGCTGCCGTACTATGGACCTGAGCGATCCTATTTTTACAGAGGATGAAGGAGTGGTAACAGCCCGCGATGATAGCCTGAGTGTCAGTTTGCAAAAGCCATTTTTCCCCGCCGATTCAATTTTTTACTATCCCGGAAGAAACTTCAGTTCGTCTTTTACCAGGACCGATGAGGATATTACCAATGAACTGGGTAAAGGTGGGGCAGGGGTTACCAATTTCATTCATTTGAAAGCAGGCAAAGGAAATTTTTACTTGCACCTGGCCCCGCTGGCGTTCAGTAATTATTTCTTACTTCATAAGAACAATATTCAGTATTACGAAATGGTGATGTCTGTGATAGACCCGGCTGTCACAAAAATTGCGTGGGATGAGTATTATATGAGTAAAGGGGAACGGCGGAGAAATAATAACAGGAATAAGGGATGGTTTACTGTGCTGATGAACACTAAAAATGAGGCGGGTGATAAGCCTTTTCGAGCAGCTTTCTGGATATTGATCTTGTTGATGTTGTTGTACGTACTGCTGGAAATGAGACGGAAGCAACGTTATATTCCGGTAGTGGCAAAGCCGAAGAACGATTCATTGGAATTTGTAAAGACCATCGGACGGCTGTACTATGATAAAGCAAATCACAAGAACCTCAGCCATAAGATGGCTGCCTATTTCCAGGAGCATGTAAGAGCAAAGTATAAATTGCCCACCAGTAATATGGATGAAGAGTTTATAAAGGCATTGCAATATAAGTCGGGTGTGCCGGACTATGAGATACGTGGTGTCGTTTCATTTATCAAATACCTGGATGATGCCCCGGCCATTAGTGATAAGCAGCTGTCAGAATTTCATAAACAACTTGAAACGTTTTATCAAAAAGCATAACCGGCTTGCATAGCGTAGCCGGATACAACCACATAAAATAAAGAATATGGAAGATCAGATTTTTCAACCCCGGACCGATTTGTCAGCCTTGAATGATGCCGTAATGTCAATTCGGAATGAGATCAAGAAAATAATTGTAGGCCAGGATGAGATGGTAAAGCTAATCATAGCCGGTTTGCTGGCTGACGGGCATGTGCTGATAGAAGGAGTACCCGGGGTGGCTAAAACACTTACGGCTAAACTCGTGGCAAAAAGTGTGAATGCAGGTTTCTCCCGGATACAATTTACTCCCGACCTGATGCCATCAGATGTGCTGGGAACACCCGTATTTAATCCAAAAGAGGCAAGTTTTGAATTTAAGAAGGGCCCTGTGTTCAGTAATATTGTTCTGGTGGACGAGATCAATCGGGCACCGGCTAAAACCCAATCTGCCCTGCTTGAAATAATGGAAGAAAGACAAGCCACCGTGGATGGCAAGACCTACGCAATGGCGGCTCCTTTTATGGTATTGGCTACACAAAACCCGGTAGAGCAGGAAGGTACTTACCGTCTGCCGGAAGCACAACTTGACCGTTTTCTTTTCAAGATCGTAGTGCCCTATCCAAGCGAAACGGAAGAGATGGCGATGCTGAGCCAGTTTCATGCCATGGGTAATAATACGGCAATGGATATGATAAATCCTGCCCTGCAGGCAGAGCAGGTAGTGGCTTTGCGAAAACAGATAAAGATGCAGATCATAGAAGAAAAACTGCTGCAGTTCATTGCGAAACTGATTCATAATACACGGAATCATAAATCCATTTATTTGGGTGCTTCACCAAGGGCCTCGCTGGCCATCATGAATGCGTCAAAAGCAATGGCAGCTATGCAGGGCCGGGACTTTGTGACACCGGAAGACATCCTCGGCATCGTACCCGCAGTGCTTCGGCACCGTATTATCTTATCTCCTGATAAAGAGATGGAAGGAATTACAGAAGATGATGTGATCAAACAGATCATACAAGGAATGGATGTGCCGAGATGATGTTGTATTTAATATTTATAAGTAATACCTGATAAACAACTTGACAAAGAGTTTCTACCTGAACAACCTGGTTTACTACATTGCCGGAGGAGCGGCGGTAGTATTTGTGGCGAGCTATTTTGAACCGGCGCTTTATCGGATCGGCGGGGTGATATTGCTGTTGCTCGCCATTGCGGTGGCAGTAGATGCTTTACTGGTTTATTCAAATAAAAGAGGCATTGATGCCAAAAGAGAAGTGACGGACCGGTTCAGTATCGGTGATCCTAATAAAGTAAAGATTTACCTCAACAATGCGTATGGTTTTGCCATCCGGGCCAGTATAATAGATGAATTGCCCGTACAATTCCAGGAAAGGAAATGGATAAGAAGAGTATCAATCAGCAGAGAAGAAGAATATATTCTTGAGTATTCGCTCACTCCCTCTTCCCGCGGCGAATATGTATTTCACGACATCAACGTATATGTACATGGGCCACTGCAGCTGGTGAAACGCCGCTATATTTTCCCGGCAGAAAAGACGGTGAAAGTATACCCATCCTATGTGCAGATGCGGCGCTATCAACTGCTGGCAGTGAGTAACCGTCTGCAGGAGGCCGGTGTAAAGAAGATCAGAAAAATAGGGCACAGTATGGAGTTTGAACAAATAAAAGAATATGTACGGGGGGATGATTACCGAACTATCAATTGGAAGGCAACAGCCAGGAAGGATGCCCTGATGGTAAATAATTATACCGATGAAAGAAGCCAGCAAATTTATTGCCTGATCAATAAAGGTCGGGTAATGAAAATGCCTTTTCACGGACTGACGCTGCTTGACCATGCCGTAAATGCCTCTCTCGTTTTATCCAATGTCGCCCTGGTAAAACAGGACAAAGCTGGTATCATCACCTTTGAAAAGAATCTTGATACCTTTTTGACCGCGGATAAAAAGTCAACACAGATGAACCTCATCCTGGAAACATTATACCGGCAAAAGACAGATTTCCTGGAATCTGATTTCGAAAAATTATTCTCTGTTATCCGCAACAGGGTCACTAACCGCAGCCTGCTCATCCTCTTTACCAATTTTGAATCAATGGAAAGCCTGCAGCGGGAAATGGCAGCGCTGAAGAAGATCGCTAAGTATCACTTATTGCTCGTAGTGTTCTTTGAGAACACAGAACTGAAATCATTGGTGGAAAAGAGTGCCTCTTCTTTGGAAGAAATATACATGAAAACCATTGCCGAAAAATTTGCCTTTGAGAAAAGGCTGATGGTAAAAGAATTGCATAAGCATGGCATTCCTTCCATCCTTACCACACCGGAAAACCTGACAGTGAATACAGTGAATAAATACCTGGAGCTGAAAACCAGGATGTCGATCTAGGCCAACAGTAAGAGGTAAGAAGCCTTACATTTGCTCCCATGAATTATACAAAGACCGGTTTTGAAGAAGGAACTGTTTTGCTGATCGATAAACCTTTCCGCTGGACCTCTTTTGATGTGATCGGAAAAATAAGAAACCTGATCAGGATACGGAAAGTTGGGCATGCAGGTACATTAGACCCGCTGGCCACCGGTTTACTGATCGTTTGTACCGGACGGTTTACCAAGCGTATCAACGAATTCATGGCACAGGAGAAGGAGTACACGGGTACTTTTACATTGGGTGCCACTACACCTACTTATGATTTAGAAAGTGAACCTGAAAATTTTAAACCTGCAGACGCAATTACTACAGATCAAATAAAAGCCGCTACTTTACCTTTTACAGGGGAGATACAGCAAATACCACCGGCACACTCCGCCATAAAAGTAGATGGCAAAAGGGTATATGAAATGGCAAGGCAAGGTATTGATGTAAAATTACAACCCCGTACAGTTACCATCAAAGAGTTTGAGATCACTGCTGTTGAAATGCCGGTAGTTCATTTCAGAGTGGTATGTTCAACCGGTACCTATATCAGAAGCCTGGCGTTTGACTTCGGTAATGAATTAGGATGTGGCGCTTACCTCAGCAGCCTTTGCCGTACAAGAATAGGCGAGTTCATGCTTAAAGATGCTATGACGATGGAGGAATTTGCAAAGAAAACTGAAGGTATTTGACACTGTATATTATAAGATGAACGGATAACTGATGCCTAACTGGAAGCGGCTGCCTTTAAAGAAATCTTTGTTACCGGTATTATTGATGTAGCCGAACCACTTGTTTTGTAAATACTGTTTGTCAGTAGGAGGGCTGGGGTCTTTCACTTTATGTGAAGCATCGAGTCGTACTACAAAAAAGTCGAAATCAAAACGGAAACCAATTCCGGTGCCAATAGCCAGGTCTTTTGCCAGGTTATTGAATTTAAATATACCGGCATTATCAACCTGGTTGTCGGGGTTTTGTTTAATGTACCAGATGTTTCCAATGTCGGTAAATAGAGCGCCATTTATTTTTATTCCGGAAACATTCGCCAGTGGAAACCGGAACTCAATGTTTCCTTCCAGTTGCATGTCACCATATCTGTCAGGCTGCCCCGTGGTACCAAAGTTATCTACTATCGAACCGGGCCCAAGCTTTCTCAGTCCCCATGCCCGCATACTATTAGGGCCACCGGCAAAATACTGACGGAAGAACGGGAGGTTGTACCGGTTGTTCGGGTTTACAGTCGAGTTAAATTCATAACCCACCCCGGCAAAGAGTCTCAGCACCAGGGCAGACTTATTGAAAGAAACTTTCCTGATGAGTTCTGCATCCAGTTTGATAAACCGGTAGAGATTAGTATCAAAAAAATCATTCCGGATGACCCCTGGGAAACCAGACAATTCTCCATTCAGCTTAAGGCTGTTTACATTTTTCCCTTTACCGCCGGTGGTACCTGTATTGATAATAATCGAAGTGATTAGTCCATCATTAAATACTCTTTTTAAAGAAGGATTATTGTCAAAGATCTCCAAAAGCTTTTGCTTGGCAGAAAGAGATGAATATTCAATATTCCACCTGGCAGCAATTGGCCATTTACGGAGTTTTGTTTCGTAGCCAAAAGAGCCATTCAGAGAATTCAGGTTATACAATTCCCTTCTTTCGGTAATAGAACCGTTTAGGGAAAGAATGGTGCGGACATTATTCCTGTTATGAGGTTTGATGATACGGTTAAAAAAAATAGCTCTTGGGAAATAAATATTATGACTGAGGCTGATCTGCCTGGTTTGAATGAACTTAATATCAGTCGCCGTATCACGGCCGGTTTCCACACCTATGCGCAGGTTGGTAGTGGCAAGGTTGGCCCTTCTCGCAAAATTCCTGTTCTGCAAACCAAAGTTCACGGCTATGCCGAACAGGTTGCCTGAAAAAGGTGTTTGGTTCCGGCTGCCTTCGAGATTTGTGGTTACTGAATATTTTCTTGCAGCAGTAAGGCGGATTACAAAATCAGCCGTATCCTGTCCGGGCCGGGCATTCTGTTCTATGTTCACCAGCCGCCAGGAGCCGATAGAGTTAAACCGGTTGATCGTACGGAAGTAGTTACGCTGGTCATACTGCTCCCCATGCTGCAGGTAAATGTTTTGAGGAAATATCTTTGCTCTAAAAACAGGCAGTCTTCTTGATAAGGAATCCTGGTGAGAAATCACTTCTATATCTTTTACTACTTCCACCTTTCTTTTCTTACTCAATGTATCAAGTCTGTAATCAGGATATATTTTTACATTCCCAACAAAATATTTTCTGAATTTACTGCTGTCAGTTACCGGCCGTAGCCTTATCTCCAGGTTGGCTTTTGGATTTTCCTGCCTGTCCTTTATTTTCTGAAGGATCTCCAGTTGCTCAAAAGGATCGAGGCTGGGGCGGAGAAGGGAAATATCAAGCGTATCCCAGAGGCCATAGAGGTCTTCCCGGCCAAACTTCATGTAGCCACTGTTACGGTAAAGCTCTACCAGGCGGTTCAGTTCCACAGAGATATTGGCTTTTGCAAAAGGTTCTCCTTCTTTTACCAACGCATCTTTTTGATTTGCTACTGCTAATTTTTGAAGGTTACTGTCACGAAGGTTATAGGCAAAAGAGTCAATACGGACAACTTTGCCGGGCCTCACTGTATAAGTGATGGTAGTGCGGAATTGATCCTTCTTTTTTTTATCCTGAATTACAGTGTCAGTATAAGTGATGGTATCTTTAAAATAACCCTGTGAAACGAGTAACGCCTTCATGTACACGATAGAGCGGTCGGCATTGGTACTGTCATACACCGGCGGATTTTTCATCACACTCCAAAACACCTTGGAGACTGACCGTGATCGCATACTGTCATCCAATTGCCCTTTTAACCGGGAAGCCAGTGTTTCTTTTTCTTGATTTGTAAAGTTGCCAATAACATTGATATTTGTCTGGTAAACAAAAGGTTTATCTGGCTGGTACTTCTTTACAATAGTGCAGGAGGAGATGAGCAGCATAAGACAACCAGCTACGGATAATTTCATGCAGATACGATGAAAAAGGGGCTGGTTCGCTAACATAATTTAATGAAAAGGTATGCTTGTTAAATCAAAGGTCAAATATATCCAAACTTTAGGCCAGAAAAAATTCAGACAGGAGGAAGGGCTCTTTATTGCCGAAGGCCCTAAACTCGTACAGGAACTATTGGAAGCGACTGCAGCATCAGTTACAGAAATTTTTGC
>JAEUVL010000084.1 GCA_016786965.1 Chitinophagaceae bacterium | reverse complement strand
AGGAGTATTGTTGTAACCGGCTTTTACATCCGTTACTTCATTACGGTAAGAAACAAAGCTGAAGGTATGGCTGAACGTGAACTTCCTGTTATGCTGATAGCGGGAGTTGAGCTGAAGTTCCAGTTCGATGCCGCGGTTGCGATGGCTGGCCATATTCACCAGGTTCATTTCATTGCCGGTGAGAATGGGGAATATATCGTGCAGGGTATGCCGGCTGAACCAACTGGCGGTAAAGCGGACCATATATTGATATTCCAGTTGGATACCGGCCAGTGTTTCCCGGTGTTCGACCGGGGCCAGTTCATCATAACTTTTTACCTCGGTAATGGGCAGGTACTCTGCCGTATTGGCCACGGAATATTGCAACAGGTTGGTGTAAGCAAAAGAACGGTTGATGGGCAGCTCGCTGTTGAAACGATTATAAGAAGCAAAGAGTTTTACACCGATTTGGCGCAGGTTGAAAACATCCCGAAACTGGAGATGACCTGATACAGAAGGCATGATAAGCTGATCGATAGTACTGGTATTAGAACCATAATGCTTGCCGGTAAAGAGCAGACCTGCTTCCACATCCGAATCACTGATGCGGCCCCTGTACTCACTCCCCACAGAGAGGGACAGATCGTGGGCAGAACGCTGGTAGCCGTATTGAAAAGCATTGGTATAATAACCGATGCGGGAACGGTTGCTGCTAAAAATATAATTAGCCGAAGCCTGCAGGCGAAAACGGCTGCCGTAATATTTGCTATAAGCAAGATTGGCATTCATGCTGTAATTATTATCCCGTGCTGTACGGCTGATGGCTGCACCGGCGGGAAAAGAAACGGTGCCGGGCTGGTACCCTTCATTGCTTTGCTGCCGCAGTTTTTCAATGGACTGGGCCAATTTTACTTTTATTTTATCGAAGCGGTACTCCAGTGCCAGGTGGCCGGTCTGCTGCCGTTGCAAAAAAGAATGTCCTTCATCTGCCAGCAGAAACAATGGGTTATCCGCCTGTGTACTGTAGCTGCGGGGGGTGCCATCATCCAGGATAATTCCCTGGCCATTATCAAAGCTGGCAGGAGTAAGCAGGCTGTATTGATAGGCCCGGTTCAGAAAACCGTTGCGATTATTATGCGTAAAACGTTCCTGCCGGAAATTATAATGAGTGCTGAAGGCGAACTTTTTCACATTTCCATTCAGGCCCACTGAAAAATTATCTGCCTTGTTCTTATTGGTGGAGATGATG
>JAEUVL010000060.1 GCA_016786965.1 Chitinophagaceae bacterium | reverse complement strand
GGAGTTGTAGGTGACCATGATGATGATACCCAGCAATACAAGAATGCCACCGGCAATATAACCGGCATATCTTTTCTTTTGCATGACTTCAGCAATTAGAATTGAACTTTAGGAGCTTTCTCTGCCCCCTCATCTGCTTTGAAGCCCTCTTTGGCTTTGAAGCCAAACATACCTGCCAGTATATTCATCGGGAAAGACCTCACCTTGGTATTATATGTATTGATGGCCTCATTAAATGTCTTACGAGAATTACGGACATCATTTTCAATACCTTCCAATTGCCCCTGCAATTGCAGGAAGTTCTGGTTAGCTTTCAGGTCAGGGTAGTTTTCTACTACGGCCAGTAACCTGCTCAAGGCACCAGATATCTGGGTTTGCGCCTGCTGAAACTTTGCGATGTTCTCAGGTGTAAGCTGATCAGCCGTAAAATTTACAGAAGTTGCTTTTGCTCTTGCTTCAACCAACCTGGTTAAGGTTTCCTGTTCAAAATTGGCAGCGCCCTTAACAGTGTTCACCAGGTTTCCAACCAGGTCCGATCTTTTTTGATATTCAGTATTTACGTTGTTCCAGGCTTTCTTTACATTTTCATCCTGCTTCACCACACCATTATAGCCATTGCAGCCCCATACACCAAGTATGAGCAATAAGCCAACGATAACTAGTAAGGTCACATTACGGGTTCCTTTCATTGTAGTAGTTTTTATTAGAACATAAAATTAGTGCTTTCAGCAGTTCGACAAGGTAAATTTTCGGTTAGTCAAGTATTATTGCCGGTAAACCGTAAATTAGATAACTCTGCGGCATGATTTTAGTCAACCTGGTATCAAACACAGCATTTATGAGTCTATTCAAGGTCATTTCAATGTGTTCGGCTGTTGCAGTCCTGAGCTTCAGCCAATGTAAAAGATCAGCCGAGAATGAACCCCTGCCTCCCGGCGCTGTCGCTATAAAAGATTCTGTTATAGCCGATGGACTGAACTATCCATGGGAGATCCTCTGGGGGCCGGACAATTTTATCTGGGTGACTGAAAGAAGTGGCAGGATAAGCCGGTTAAATCCTTCTACCGGAACTGTTACACCCATTCACACAGTTACAGAAACGGTATCCAATGGCGAAGGAGGAATGCTGGGCATGGCATTGCACCCCAATTTTTCCAGCACTCCCCATGTATTTGTGGCATATAATTACAATGCTGGCGGCTATAAAGAAAAGATCGTCCGTTTTACATATAATGGCACCACGCTGACAAACCCCGTAACTATCATTGATAATATATCTGCAGCCTCAATACATAATGGCTGCCGACTGGTAATCACCCCTGACCTTAAATTATTCATCACTACCGGTGACGCTGCCAATCAATCATTACCTCAGAACAACTCAGCTGTAAATGGAAAAGTGCTGCGGCTGAACCTGGACGGTTCCATACCTGCCGACAACCCGATTGCCGGAAACCCCATGTGGAGCCTTGGCCATCGTAATGCGCAGGGGTTGGTTTTTGCCAATAATAAATTATACGCCTCTGAACACGGTCCGGATTCGGATGATGAAATAAATATCATTGAAAAGGGAAGAAACTATGGCTGGCCCACCGTAAAAGGATTCTGTAATGAAAGTGGTGAGCAAGCGTTTTGCGCAGGTAATAATATCAAAGAACCGCTCAAAGCATGGACACCTACTGTAGCGGCCTGTGGCATGGATTATTATAATAACAACCTTATTCCGCAGTGGAAAAACTCCCTGTTGATGGTGTCACTGAAAAATGCAAGGCTGTACCAGATGAAACTTGATGATTCATTCAATAATATAACTGGTACCAACGAATATTTCAACAACGCTCATGGCCGGTTGCGTGATGTCTGCATCTCTCCTGAAGGGAAAGTGTATCTGTGCACCAGCAATGGCGGCAATGATGATAAGATCATAGAAATAAAAAAGCAATAAGGCTGCTTGATCAGTTTAATCCGCTTTACGCATGCAGACATAGTGATACTCATCCACCTTTTGCACATCGTAATAGGCGCCGGTATACCAGTATTTCGTTACAGCCGTAGTACCACTGGCTTCTGTTGATGTCCAGATAGTACCTCTCTCCTCCACGTTGAATTTGTCTTTGAAAGCATAGATCGCATCGCTTTCCTCTTTTGCTGGAAGGTACCAGTCATCTTTTCCGCCATCTGTAGCCTCACTGCACAATTTCGCTGCGTAAGGCTTGCCCTCATACCCGGCATTTTTTCCCACGGCCAGTACGATCGCTTTGGTGTTGGCTGCACCATTAGACGCACTTTTAGCAGCATCCAAAGCAATCTCCTCATAGCCACCCCACGACACTTTGCCTTTGGCAGTCATGTCGAGTACTTCATATTTTTTACCGTTATATTCTATTGGAACTATTTTCTGTGCAAAAAGGCTGGTGACACTAATAAAAACTGTCACATAAAAAAGGATCATTTTTTTCATACAAAGAGTTTAAGGTTGTTAGGTACCGCAAATATACAATTGTGTTTGAGCAACTCTATACCCTTATCAGGTGAGACTAAGACAAGGCAGTCTAGCTTTTAATTTACTTCAGCACTTGGTTTCCTATGGTGTAAATAAAAAAAGGCCCTATAAATACAGGGCCCTGGTTTCATTATCAATAAGTTAACTTCTTATGATTGTACGGCCGCAATACCCGGAAGAACTTTCCCTTCGAAGTATTCCAGCATAGCACCTCCACCGGTAGATACATAGCTTACTTTATCAGTAAAGCCAAATTGGTTCACAGCTGATACAGAATCTCCACCACCAACTAAAGAGAAAGCGCCCAATTCTGTTGCTGCCGCTATTGCCACGGCAATCGTTTTAGTACCATGCTGAAACTTAGGCATTTCAAACACTCCCATCGGGCCGTTCCACAGTATGGTCTTTGATCGTTTGATCACATTGGCAAATTGTTCGCAGGCCATATTGCCAATATCCAGTCCCATCCATCCATCAGGTATGTTATTACTTGGCGATACGGAAGTTTGAGCATCAGCAGCAAATTTGTCAGCTATAACAGAATCTGAAGGCAGATGAATACAAACACCTTTTTCTTCAGCCTTTTTTATTATTTCCAGGGCCGTATCGAGCCGGTCTTCTTCGCATAGTGAATTGCCGATCTTACCACCCTGTGCTTTCATGAACGTATATGCCATGCCACCACCAATAATTATATCAGTGGCCCTTTCGAGCAGGTTTTCAATGATAAGTATCTTATCACTTACCTTGGCGCCGCCAATAATTGCCACGAAAGGCTTCTCTGCTTTATGCAATACCTTTTCTGCGCTGGCCACCTCGGCATCCATCAGCAGACCAAAAAATCTTTTTTCTGTCGGAAAGAATTTGGCAATAACCGCTGTGGAAGCATGTGCCCGGTGAGCAGTCCCAAAAGCATCATTTACCCATACATCACCCAGCTTCGACAGTTTTTCAGCAAAGCTTTCTTCCCCTTTTTCTTCTTCTTTATAAAAACGAAGATTTTCCAGCAGCAGTACTTCTCCGGGGCGCATCATACTGGCGGTAAGATATGCCTGTTCGCCAACACAATCATTGGCAAATAACACCGTAGTGCCGCCCAACAATTCGCTCAGATGCTGTATCAAATGTTTTAAAGAATATTTGTCAGCCGGTCCATCTTTAGGTCTTCCAAGATGGCTCATCAGAATCACCATTCCGCCGTCTGCCAGTATTCTTCTGATGGTAGGAACGGCTGCCCTCATGCGGGTATCATCCGTTATTTCAAACTTATCATTCAATGGTACATTAAAATCCACCCTGATCAACGCCTTTTGTCCCTTAAAGTTGTACGCCGCAAAATTTGACATAATAAGTTAGTTTAAAAGTTTGCTATTACTGGTTGACCGCCTTTTGTCTTTCTACTTCCTGGAATAATAAATGGCCGGCTACGGTACCCATTACTTCATCGGTCACATCTTTCCCTCCACGCAGATTGGTACGGATACTCTGCCAGCTGTATTTAGGTCCGTACGGTATGCCCCACCAGCCAAATAAAATCGTTAACAGTGTAAACGGAAATGCTTTGGACTTTATACTTTCATTTTTACGGATAAGGTACACTCCGGAAGTACGTTTGAAAGTTACCACCAGTAATGAAATGGTGTAAGCAAAATAAACAAATCTTCCGCCCTTTTCCTCTTCTCTTTGCAAATCCTCAGCTGACAACCCGTCAATATTCTTGATCTTCATAAGGTCTTATTAAAATAAAAAATACCGCTGCAGGATGCAAAAGCATCGCAGCGGTAAAAAACTATACAATATTATTTGCTTATCAGTTTGGCAAAAAAGTTAACCGTTCTTACCAACTGGCTCACATAACTCATTTCATTATCATACCAACTCACTGCTTTTACCAGTTGTTTATCGCCCACGGTCACTACTTTGGTTTGGGTGGCATCAAACAAAGAACCGTAGTGAATACCTATAATATCGCTGCTTACGATCTCATCTTCAGTATAGCCAAAACTTTCGTTGCTGGCTGCCTTCATAGCTGCATTAATTTCGTCTGCTGTTACCGTTTTATTTAATACAGCGGTAAGTTCTGTCAATGAACCGGTAATGGTGGGCACCCGCTGCGCACTGCCATCCAGCTTGCCTTTCAATTCAGGCAATACCAGGCCGATTGCTTTGGCAGCACCGGTACTGTTGGGAACGATATTGGCAGCAGCAGCCCTTGCCCGGCGCAGGTCGCCTTTTGCATGCGGGGCATCCAGTGTATTCTGGTCATTGGTATAGGCATGAATGGTGGTCATGATACCGGTAACGATACCAAATGAATCATTTAGAACTTTGGCCATCGGCGCCAGGCAGTTGGTGGTGCAGGAAGCGCAGGAGATAATAGTCTCGCTACCATCCAGTATGTTGTGGTTCACATTAAATACCACCGTCTTCAGATCACCGGTTGCAGGCGCAGATATTACTACTCTTTTGGCACCTGCTGTAATGTGCGCAGCAGCTTTGTCCTTATCGGTAAAAAAGCCGGTACTTTCGATCACGACATCTACATCATGGCTGCCCCATGGAATTTGAGAAGGATCTTTTTGAGCATATATTCTTACACTATCACCGTTTACTACGATTGAATCATCGGTAGCTTTCACATCCGCATCAAACCGACCCTGGGCACTGTCGTACTTCAGCAGGTGGGCAAGCACTTTTGGACTGGTAAGGTCATTTATTGCTACTACATCTATTCCTTCCATTTTATATATCTGGCGGTAAACCAGGCGGCCGATGCGGCCGAAGCCATTGATGGCGACTTTAACGGTGCTCATTTCTCGATATTTTAATGTTTAAAAAATCCAGCCTTCGCTGCTAAAAGAGGTGCGAAGGTAAGAAAACCGGTCGTGTTTAGCAGTATCAGATTTTGTCAAAAAGGCTGTAGCAGGCGTCCAAACCGGGTTGGGGAAAACAATACGAAAAACATTTGGCTAAAAACTGTTGCAGGGCTATCTTTGCCGTCCCTAAAAACGGAGCAATCGCTTATAAAGCCGATTTCCGGATATAAAGGGCCCGTTCGTCTAAGGGTTAGGACACCACCCTTTCACGGTGGTGATACGAGTTCGAATCTCGTACGGGCTACTAAAGTACATTCAGTACGGATTGGAAAAAAAATGACCGCAAATCAATGATCTGCGGTCATTTTTTTTCATCAAAATATTTTCGAAAATACCATATCTAACCAGTTACCACTACTGACTACAAATCAAAAGAAATATAAAGCTGGTTTAGCGAAAACCCACCAGCTTTAATATTAGAAGAAATTGACGCAATAGTTACAATATTAAGCTACTGAGAAACTAGAATATTCTCTTATTGTGCTTAATCTTAAATAATTACTATAGCACTTATCGAATATTTTAAACACTATAACTCAAAGTCCGGAGACCTCTTTAACAACTAAATCTGGTCCTACAGTATTGCCACTAACCTTTAGTAAAATAGGATAATTAGGATCACTTAATATCCAATACTTTGTTCCGTTTGTTCCAATAATATACAAAGCATCCAAAGTTTTAGTTCCAACCTTTATTTTACTATCCTTCGAACTGGCCTGGAGACTATAGGTTACCTTATTATAGGCAGCAGATTTACTCTTAACCAACTGACTATAGAAAGTTCTGGAAAAGCAGAACGCTGTTTCATTATCAGAAAGAGTTGTATTTTGATCTGGGCTAAGATCTCCCCAGCTGATTGAGTTGGCATTTTCTAATCCTTGCTTAGTTACAGATATTTTCCCGTTAAAAGATTTCTGCGGCTGTTTTACTGTATAATCAAGCACAAGACCACCCGTTTTAGGTATGGTTATAACGACAGGTAACGATACAGATGCGCTGGGATCAGATGCTGCGTAAGTAATTTTTGTTCCTGTTTTGACTTTGCCGGTCTGAGCCAATACACCAGTGTTTATTAAAATAAACGCAGAAAAAATACCGAGGAAAAATGATTTGACTTTCATAAAATCAGGGTTTATTAGTTATAAAATATTTTTAAACATGAATATTCTTGTTTTCTGTCACAACTTTCCCATCAAAAAGATTTACGATTCTGTGCGCAAACCCTGCATCATATGGAGAGTGTGTTACCATGACAACGGTTGTACCCTTGTCATTTAATCTTTGGAGCATCTTCATAACCTCTTCCCCGTTTTTTGAATCCAGGTTACCCGTAGGTTCATCTGCCAAAATAAGCTTTGGATCAGCCACCACAGCCCTTGCTATTGCCACCCGTTGTTGCTGGCCTCCAGAAAGTTGTTGGGGAAAATGATTTCGCCGGTGCATGATACTCATTTCTTCAAGTACTGCCTCCACCCGGGCAACCCTCTCTTTCTGCCCCATTTTCAAATATATAAGTGGCAATTCAACGTTTTCAAATACGGTTAATTCATCAATAAGGTTAAAACTTTGAAAAACGAAACCTATATTACCCTTACGCATTTCCACCCGTTTGCGCTCAGTCATTTTAGTGGCATTCTCACCATTAAAAAAATAATCCCCTTCAGACGGGCTATCAAGTAATCCCAGAATATTCAGAAGTGTGGATTTACCGCATCCTGAAGGCCCCATAATGGCGACAAATTCGCCTCCTTTGATGTCCATATTTACTCCGTCAAGTGAAGTAGTTTCAACTTCTTCTGTTACAAAAACCTTTTGAAGGCCCTTTGTTTGAATCATAAATTAAATAATTACGTCTTTCTTTTATTTAGAAAGGCAGTTAAAAAATACTACTATTAACTATTTCTAATCTTGAAATCAGCTAAAACTCAAGAATCTGGTTCTTACCGAAATTTGCATATGAACTGGTTATAACCTTTTCACCTGGTTTTAAACCTTCGATAACCTCAAAATAATCAGGGTTTCGGCGCCCAAGCGTAATAACTCTTTTTTCCGCACTTTTTCCGCTTGAGCTCAATACATATACCCAATTTCCACCTGTTTCTGAATAAAAGCCACCCGAGGGCAACAATGTAGCCTGTGTAGCTGAATTACCAAGTTCAATACGAATGGAAGCAGACTGCCCCCTCTTTATTCCCTCCGGGGCGTCTTTATCAAAAGCAAGGTCCACCTCAAAACGCCCATTTTTAACTTCTGGATAAACTTTTGATATTTTCAGTGTATACACTTTCCCATTAAATTCCATATTAGCTGGAAGTCCGACAAAGACTTTAGATATATAAACCTCGTCAACTCCTGCCCTCATCTTATATGCACTTATGTCATCTATCTGTGCAATATTCTGACCTGCATTAATGCTCGAACCAACCTCTACTTCAATTGACGAAAGAAGACCGCTTACCGGTGCCCGCACCAGCAGATTGTTCAGGTTCTCCCGCATAAGTTGCAAATTTCGTTTCGAATTTTGCAGAGTACCCTCCAGCTGATTAATCTGTGCTTTAGAATTCTCCTCCTGGTATTTCTGAGATTCATTCTCGATCACAATTTGATTCTTCAATTTCTCATAATCCCGCTTCGATTTTAGATACTCCTGCTCCGAAAGTACCTTTGAATTATAAAGAGTCTGATTACGCTCAAAATTATCTTTTGCCTGGGCAAGCTGATAGTCAACTTCATTAAGCGTTTTTCGCAAATTAAACTTATCCTGCTTTAATCTTAATCTGGTGTTCTGTAATTCATTGATCAGACGGTTAATTTCAGTTTCCTGGGTAACGAACTCCATTTGAAGTCGGTTGTTCTCCAATCGCAGAATTACATCTCCGCTATTGATCATTGTACCCCCTTCTACCACCTTTTCCTTTACGTAACCACCTTCGATTGCATCAATATGAATGGTCTTCAATGGCTGAACTGCTCCGTTTACAACTACAAATTCATTAAAAAGTCCTGTGCTCACAATAGAGACAGTGACTTTCTCTTTGTTCACACTCATCCGGGATTTGTTGTTCGCAAAAAAAAGTTGAAAAATTATAAGGGCCAGAAGAAATATACTCGCCCCTATCCAAATAAATTTACCCTTAGTCCAATACTTTTTCTCGATTTTCTTATCCATTGCCATATCAAATCTATTACGTGCTACATTTACAATGAATATACCAAAACCTAATTTATTGATATTAACAGACTTAAAATATTATTCCGCACAATTATTGTTCGATTTCGGACACTTCGTGTGCGTAGCTGTAATAGCAATCATGATCACCAAATAGATAATATTTCAGTAGTTTTATAATTATTTTTCAACCGTTTTTCCAGCAGTGATATATATTGTAAAATGACACAAATTTCAGAAGGCAAAATCCTCATCATAGACGACGATCCCGGTGTACTTAGTGCTGCTTATTTATTGCTAAAGCGCCATTTTAAACAAACTGATACTGAAAAAAATCCCTTACGAATTCCCTATTGGGTCAATACGGGAAAGTATGATGTAATTCTTCTGGACATGAATTTCAATCGTGACCTTGCAAGTGGCAAAGAAGGCTTTGAATGGCTTGATAAAATCCTTGATATGGACCCAACTATCTCTGTGGTACTTTTTACTGCATACGGAGACGTAGAGATGGCCGTTAGTGCTATTAAACTTGGGGCCACTGACTTTGTTTTGAAGCCATGGGATAATGACAAATTAATATCTACTTTAGTTTCAGCATACGAAAAAAGAAATCAAAAGCTCTCCATAGAAAAAAAACCAGCTCAAACTCCTAAACAATCTAAACAAACCCTGACTCCTTTGATCATTGGCGAGAGTGAACCAATAAAGAGAGTTATAGAAATTGCTGAACTGGTTGCTTCTACAGAAGGCAATGTTCTTATACATGGCGAAAATGGGACCGGAAAAGATGTTCTCGCCAGGTACATTCATACTAAGTCGCTAAGAAATGCAAAACCGTTTGTGGCAGTAGATCTCGGCGCTATTCCAGAAACACTTTTTGAAAGTGAGCTCTTTGGATACATTAAAGGGGCCTTTACAGATGCCCGTGATGACCGTGCCGGACGTTTCGAAGAAGCAAAAGAAGGAACCATCTTCCTGGATGAAGTAGGCAATATTACACTACAAGCGCAGGCTAAACTTCTTTCTGTGCTTCAAAATCGGGAAGTGACTCCGCTTGGGTCTAACAAATCTAAACCAGTTGATGTAAGATTAATTTGTGCAACCAATAAGAACCTGGCGCAGATGGTTGCTAATCAAAGTTTCCGGCAGGATTTACTTTACAGAATTAATACAATAGAAATTCAAATGCCTGCCTTACGTGAAAGAGGACAAGATATTGAGCTACTTGCAACTCATTTCATGAACATATATTCGCAAAAATATAACCGAACTATAAAAAATATTCACCCGGACTTTGTAGCGCAAATGCTTAAATACAGCTGGCCTGGAAATGTAAGAGAGCTTCAGCACACCATAGAAAGATCAGTTATTCTCTGTAAAGAGAACATCCTATTACCAGTAAACCAAAGCATTCTGCCTTCAATCGATAATGAAAATCTTGGCGACCTAAAATCAATGCACTTAGAAGAGGTGGAAAAATTTCTTATCAATAAAGCTCTCATAAAACATAGCGGCAACATTACCGAAACCGCAAAAGAACTTGGATTAACCCGTGCTTCTCTTTACCGGCGACTGGAAAAACATGGCATTTAAGCAATTCTCAATAGGATTAGTAATACGCATCACTATAATTGTAATGCTTGCATTATTTTTAACCCTATGCGTATATCAATCAGCCGAACACCATTTCGCTTCGGCCGTATGGTGGATAATAAGTATCATATCCGCCTTATTTCTTTTATCAGCCGGAATAAACCTTTATCACTATACAAATTCAATCAATAGAAAACTAAACCTGTTTTTTGATTCAATACGCTATGATGATTTTAGCATCAGATTTACAAATGACAATGCATTGGGCAAATCATTTACAGAACTAAATCGCCAATTCTTACAGGTACAGGAAGCATTCAAAGTTTTAAGAGCTGAAAACGAAGCCAGCCTGTACTTGATGAAAACACTTATTACCAATATTCAAACAGGAATGATCGTTTTCGACCAATTTGGGCGTATTGAAATGATCAATAATGCTGCATGCGATATTCTTGGATACCGAAGGATAAAAAACATTAACGACCTTAAACATACACATTCAGGTCTGTTTGAGATGCTCCTAGAGAATAGCAGAAATTCAACTCATTTTCTTTATTGCACCCCAAGTAATAAAGAATTATCGATGAATGTACTGAGGCTTGTAATCAGAGAACAGGAAAAGACGCTTTTAACATTCCATAATATCAGTGAAGTGCTGCAACGAAAAGAGGTTGAAGCCTGGCAAAATTTGACAAGAGTTCTTCGCCATGAAATCATGAATTCATTGACCCCAATACTTTCACTTATTGGAACAATGAAGCATATCGTTACCTACGAAATTAAAGACAAAAATAAGAGCAAGCAGGCATGGATTGATTTACTGGAAGCACTTGGAACAATAGAAACACGGGGTAAGGGAATGATCAGTTTTGTCGAAGGATATCGACACTTTGCTAATATCCCCTCACCGAAAACATCAACCATTAAAATTCAAAATTTTATTTTTCATGTCAAAGCATTGTTACAAACCGAAATTGAGGCTGCCGGCATTTTACTGACTTGCGAAACTCCTGCCGAACCAATATATATAAAAGCAGACCCGGACCAGCTTAGCATGGTGATGATAAATATTGTAAAAAATGCTAGAGAAGCACTAAGCAAAACAACAAACCCGGAAATTAAAATAAATATCTCAAAATATAACGATCAGGTGTTATTGGAAATAAGAGATAATGGTACCGGAATTGAGCCAGATGCACTAAACGATATATTCATCCCATTTTACAGCACAAAAAAAGAAGGGGTTGGAATTGGCTTAAGCCTGTCCAGGCAAATCGTACAACACCATGGAGGAATATTAAAAGCAGAATCCGAGTTAATGAAAGGATCTAAATTTATAATATTATTAAACACCGCAATGCCTCCCGAACTATCCGAGACCACCAATTCAAAGTAAGAAAATATAATCTCAACTACTTATCCTAAAAAATATTTCTTGCCGTGCTTTTATGAATGGGCTATAATTCTTTAGGTGCAACCATTGAGCTTAAAATTTGCTGTTAATCGGAAATCTTCATGCTTAATAAAAGCTGACACTTCAAATAAACTATGCAGAAATAATACGTTTTTTTCTGCTGATTCCATCTTCAAAAAAATCACTATACTTTGGATCGAAACACGCAAGGTCGTCAAACCAATGAGGTTGTTTGACCAGGGAGATCGCCTGGAACACTTTATAAGTAAACTCCGGATTCCTGTTCTGGATATAACGAAGTGTAAAGACACCCTGTTCGTAATCAAGAATCTCAACCTTTCCTGTTGTCATTGACATTACCGGCCCCCTAACAGTACGGCAAAGCCCGGGGGTACATTTAATGGCTTCACGATAAATATCAAAAGCCGTAAATAAACTTTCAGCAAAATAATGCTGCGCCCCGGTATCACGGGGAAGAAACATATAATAAGGGATGCATCCCAATTGCATTTGCTTTTCCCACATCGCAGTCCAAATACTCGCCTTATTATTAATATTTCGCAATAAAGGTGCCTGCGTCCTTATTTCGGCTCCGATTTTCTTCAGGTTAAGTATTGCTTCACGAACAACCGGTGGATCAAGTTCGGCCGGGTGATTGAAATGCGCCATTATGGCCAGATGCCTCCCCGAGTCTACCACCTTCTTTAAAACATTGAGCATATCATCACGTTCTGGATCAGTGACAAACTTATATGGCCAATAGCTTAATGATTTTGTACCAATACGTATGGCCCGGATTGTATCAACTTTTAGAATGGCATCTATATATGCTTCAAATATCCTGGGCGTCATTACCATTGGGTCGCCTCCTGTGATAAGAACCTCGCTTACCCCCGGGTTGTTTTCCAAATAATAGATTAAAGGTTCAATCTCTTTAGCCTGAATCTTTAGATCAAGATCTTTAACAAATTGAGGCCATCGGAAACAAAATGTGCAGTAGGCATGGCAGGTTTGTGCATGGCTTGGAAAATATAACACTGTGGTTCGATACTTATGCTGTAAGCCCTCAATAGCTTCACCATCCGCGTCTCTTGGAATATTATACAGGGTTTGACCTGCCGGATGAGGGTTTAAGCTGAGTCTTATCTCCCTGATAATGTGTTTGAGTGCTTCCGCATTGCCATTCTTTTTTCCCCAGATAAGCTTATCATAATGCTCATCAAGCAACATATCACGGTGCGGAAAATTCAATCTGAATATAGGATCATCAATACCTTTTTTCCAGTCTATCAGTTGTTCAATAACATAATTATTTGTCTTGAAAGGATATATTTCTGCCACCGTATATATATCGTCAATAATTTCCTTACCGAGATGTTTTAACTGTGGAATACTTTCCAGGTCTTTAAGGCTGTAGGCTTTATAACGCATAAAATAGTGTTGAATTAGTTAATAAAAAGTTCTTGATTATAAATTAGATGCCGGAATGCGACAATTAGGTTTGTAATGGGCTGCTAACCAATTCTGCATCCAGGCTATACAGAATCTCCTTCTCGCCATATAATCTCTCCGCTATTATGTTTCTATCCCTGCAATACTCAACAAGCTGGTTTGAAGCCACGATAGGATGAGCATCTTCCCGGTAACGTACACTACTTATAAACTCAAGCCACGGCTCCAGTCCCATGGCATACACATAAAGTTCTTTTGGCTTAAACGTATCAACAAGACTTCTGCCCCGTACAAAGTTTGAGCCGGCAAGACGTCGGGAATTATCCTTGTCTCTCGGCACTTCTTCCATTATCAGGGGGCCATAAACCCAGGAATAAGGAGCTCCATCACACTCCATACCCAGGAAAATAACGTCAATAGGATCAATTAAAGCTGAGATGCGGTCATACAACCGTGGTTCAAGATTGCAGGAATCAGCCATGAAGAGCATTGAAAACCGGTCGACTTTTATTACATAACAAAGCTTAGTCTTCACATCAAGGTCACCATGCTCCCCTAGAAATGGCAGACCAGAAATAGAGCAATTGTGAAATTTAATCTCTTCCATCTCTTCCATGGATACGACATTAGAAAAGCCAATTTGATTTAAAATGAGTTTCAAGTTAGGATCAGCCAGGCTACCAATATTGCCCTCCGGCACTATAATAGTCTTCACCCGATGCCGCAAGCTGAGCATCGTCTCAAATAAGATGTGATCCTGGTGATTATGAGTAATCAAAACATAGTCTATCTCGTCAGGTAGATCTGAATAGGAAAACCGGGATACGTCCGCCTGGTAACCATAATAGCTGATTACGGGATCCACCAGAATAGTAACATCTTTTGTCTCAATTAATATACAGGCATGCCCGAAGTAGCGCATCCGTACTTTATCGCCAGTATACTTTTCATAAGGCAAAGGTTCCTCTGTTGTTAAAAATGAGTGCAACAATTCTTCATCTGTTGCATTGCATCCGATCAGCCTTTTGATATGCTCATAGCTGGCCGGCCTTTTCCGAAGACGGTGCAATTCATCAATTGCAGGTGATGAAAATGGGATTTCTATATTAATTGATTCCTCATCACCGAGCCTCGGAGTGCTCAGTACAAATGGACGTTCATCATTGCTGGTAAGCCACATAGAAATGTGTTGAGCATTCTCTATATAATATTCACTCTTATATAAAAGCTGGTCAAAAAAACGATACCCGGCATTATTATGCAGATCATAACTAAGCTCAACCAGGCCCCTTAAAGGTTCAGGCACTTCATCATATAATGATTCCAGTGAGAATCCATCTTTTTTTCTGCTTATTATAGCATCTAGTTCTTTAATTGCCTGGGCCAATTCAAGCCACCGTTTACGCTTCTCCTTTGTCGCCTCCAGAAGGCTTTGCACTTCTTGTGCACGGTTGGTATGGAAATTCATAAAAGGCCCGCCGAGCATTTTTGGATTCTTTACTGCAGCTGCATGAACATGCGGAGCCTGGATGTATGAACCCATTATCTTGAAATGTCGTGAGATCATATTCAGCGCTGCCGTAGGCGGATAAACCAGGTGGGTCCATGCATACCAGCCGTCTATCAATGGCTCTAAAACTACATTAGGCTTCAGGTAATACTGACTTTCCTTCATTGCATTATATTTTTGATTAAGTAAATGGAGAAGCTTATCTTTTACAGGGTCAGGCCAGGGAAACAACTGGCATAACTAATTCCTGTAAATGCCTTGCAATAACCTCAAGGTTCTTAGGCAAACTGATGGTATCAAGATGGTCGCCTGTAACATAATAATGTTCAAACTTTCCAGCAGTATATGCCTTCCAGTCTTTCATATCGATAAAGTTTCGGCCCGTATTGTTTTTTGCTTTAAATGCGACAATAGGAGCATTTATTTTACCGTTTTGCTTGTAATTATCACAAAGCCGGATATTACTATGCCAGATATTCTTCATTTGCTCGTACTGCTCCCCTCTGAAACCCAATAGCTTTAATTGTTCTTCAGCATCTAACAGGTCAATATCCTTTTTGTCTGTTTCATTACGGGCCTCAAGCTTACGATTCTTAATTATCTTCCGGCGAACCTGGCTATCAAGACAAACTAAAGTGACTTTCAATCCCTTTTTCTCCAGCAATTTTGCAGTTTCCCAGGCTGTAATTGCTCCAAAAGAGAACCCCGTAAGCAAAACTTCCCCCTCTGTCTGGTTACGAAGTATTTCATCAGCAAACCGGGAAGCTTTTTCTTCCAGGCTTATATCTGCATCTTCTCCTGTTTCAAATCCCCTGTCTTGCAATCCAAATACATTGAAACTATCCTGAAGAAAACCCACTAGCGGGAAATAGATCATTGAAGTTCCGACCAGCGTTGGGAACAAGTACATATTGGGTTTCGACTTAGCCAGACCATTGAAACGAATCATAGTACCAGCGGGAATATTCTTCTCTTCGATCATTTTTGCCATTTCCCCGATGGTCGGGTGTTCAAGTAACAAATTAACAGGCAGCTTTAGACCTAGCTTCTTATTGATCCGCATAATGATCTGGATAGCTTTCACTGAATATCCACCAATAGCAAAAAAGTTATCATTCAGACCAACCTGCTCTCTGTCAAGTATCCCCTGCCATATTAATGCAATTTCTTTTTCTACAACTGTTGTCGGAGCCTGGTAATTTGTTTCAAGAATTTCAGCCGGTTCTGGCAATTTTTTCCGGTCAATCTTACCGCTTGATGTCATTGGAAAAACATCCAATTGAATTAGGTACGCAGGCACCATGTAATCAGGAAGCGCCTTGCGAAGGGCCTGGCGTATCATGTCCTTATCAATATTCCACAAAGTGGTATAGTATGCCACAAGATATTTCTCTGTACCTTTTTGCCTTACATCAACTACGGCATCATGTATATTGTCCTGTTTCCTCAACGTATGCTCAATCTCGCCGAGTTCAATTCTGTATCCCCGCAATTTGATCTGGTTATCCATCCGACCCAAAAATTCAATAGTACCGTCAGAACGCCATCGTACCCGGTCACCGGTCCGGTATGCCAACCCGACTCCGAAAGGATTGGGAATAAATTTTTCCTTGGTTAACGACTCCCGGTTTAAATAACCACGAGCTACACCAACACCCGCAATTATCATTTCTCCCGGTATACCTGAAGGAACTCTTTGAAGATACTCATCAACAATGTATACTTCTGTGTTATCCACCGGAACACCAATAGTTATTAATGAGTCTGTTTTTAACATACGACCATAGGTGGCATATATTGTAGTTTCTGTGGGGCCGTACATGTTCCATAACTGACCTACTTTGTCCAGAATCTTATGCGACAATGTTAATGGAAGTGCCTCCCCAGCAGCCACAACCCGTAACTGAGATTGAGCTGGCATATCATTCTCGAGTAAAAAATTCCAGAAACTTGGAGTACCCTGCATAAGCGTAGGTCTATGTTTTGCCATCAGACCAAACAAGGCTTCAGGAATGTTAGCTTCAGCACCTGATGCCAAAATTATCTGCGCTCCATAAACTAATGGCAATAAAAGCTCAGTAACCGAAATATCAAATGCCTGTGTGGTAATAGCAAGCATCTTATCTGCTTTTGTTACCTGCATCCTGTTCCTGTATCCATCAAACAGATTAAGCACTGATCTGTTTTCAATCATTGCGCCTTTTGGAAGCCCTGTAGAACCTGAAGTATATAAAACATAAATCAGGTGGCCCGGTTCTGTAACTATAGGGAGATTTACGACCTCCGTTTCAGCATCCATAATCACCTGACCGGGATTGATGCAAGTAAACCTTTCACTCCATTCTGTTCTGGCAGTAATAAGTATATCTACTCCACTATCATCCAACACAAAAGAGATTCTGTCTTCAGGATTACTAACATCAAGCGGAACATACGCTCCACCTGCTTTGAGAATTCCAAGTATTCCAATTACCATCCACTCATTTCGTTCCATTAATAAACCCACTAACTGGTCTGGCTTTACTTTCAGATCATTCCGAAGCTTTACACCAAGTTTATTTGCGAGATCATTCAATTCTCTGAAGTTGTATGTCCTTTCTTCACAAATCAAGGCTGTGGCATGGGGCGTCTCAGCCACCTGCTGTTCAAACATTTCTATAATACTATTGGCAGCCTTTTCCTTGGATAAAGTTACCAGAGATATTGCAGGCAGTTCGGCTTCATTCGCATATGGCAACTGCCATAAGGGCATCAGCGGGTAAGTAGCAACAGCATCCATAAGACTCTCAACATGCGAAAGCATTCTTACAATTCTTTCCCGATCAAATAAGTCGGTATTATATTCCACCCCTAATTGAATAAACTCTTTCCTTCTAATAAAGGAAAAGGTTATGTCAAACTTGCTCATAGAGCTTGATGTATCATAATCTGATATTACAAGTCCATTTTCATCCTGCAACTCATCTGTATTACTTTTAGTGTCTCTGTACAATACCATTACATCAAAAAGCGATGAGCGACTCATATCACGACTAAGGTTTAACTCCTCTATCAGCATATCAAAAGGATAAATACTATGTGCATAAGCATCCAAAACACGTTCCCTTATAGTACCCATCAATTGACTGAAAGGCAGAACCGGATCAATAGCTGTACGTATGGCCAGTGTATTGGAGAAAAAACCAATAAGGTCTTCAAGATCAGGATGCTCCCTGCCCGCTACGGGAAAACCAAGTATAATATCCTTTTGCCTGCTATATCTATAAATAAGAGTATTAACAATAGCTAATAAGCCTATATGAGGTGAGGCATCATTCTGCCGGCAAAAAATTTCAAACTTCCGACAAGTATCTTCATTGAATTCACCAATTACAACATCTCCATTATAAGATTTTATGGCAGGCCGTAACCTATCAGTTGGCAACTCCAGGATTGGCAAATCTCCCTGAAACTGATTCATCCAAAATTGCCGGTGATGGGCCAGCTTTTCTCCGCTAAGCTCCCTTTCCTGCCAAGCAGCATAATCTTTATACTGCAACACAAGCGGATTGAGTGGATCCGGTGCTCCTTCTTCAAATGCAGAATACAGTTGCTGCACTTCCCTTATCAAAACAAACAAGGTCCACTCGTCTGATACAACATGATGCATATTTATTGTGAAGATGAATTCCTGCTCATCGAGCTGTACTAATTGAGAAACAACCAAGGGTCCATTTTTAAGATCAAACTGCTTTTGTGTGCATTCATTTACATATTGCGCAGCCATATATTCATTTCCATTCCGTAAATCTTTATAATTAAATTCAAAAGGCGCTTTTTCCGCTGGCAATACCTGCTGCATTACTTCACCATCGACCACCTGGAATACAGTTCGCAAACTCTCATGCCGTGCTACAACAGTTTTCATAGTATCGATCAATGCCTGTTGATTGAGGTTGCCTTTAATTCTGAGGCTAAGGGGAATATTATAAGCAGCGCCAATTCCTTCAAATTGATCAAGAGTCCAAAGCCTTCGCTGTGCATGAGACAATGGATAAAACTCCTGTTCAGAAACTTTTGCCAAATGTTTAAATACTTCTCTTCGTGAATTTTGGATGAACCCGGCCAAATCGGAAAGTACCGGATGAGCGAAAATATTCTTCAACTCAAGACGCACAGAATATTCTTTGAATATCCTGGAACTTAACTGAATTGCTTTGAGAGAGTGACCCCCAACTTCAAAGAAATTATCCATAACCCCAATTCTATCTCTACCCAGTATCTCTTCCCAAATTTCAACCAGTTGCTCTTCCAATCTTGTTCTGGGTGCAATATATTTAGCCCGGGCTCCGGTTACAGGCTCTGGCAACGCTTTACGGTCGATCTTCCCGGTAGCGCTGACAGGCATCGCTTCCATTCTTATAAAATACGGCGGAATCATGTAATCAGGCAAGACCTTGCTCAGGAATTGTCTCAATACATCAAGAGATACAATCTCTGCAGAAGTATAATAGGCAACAAGATACCAATCGTCATTTAACTGTTTTGCGAGAACCACCACTTCAATCATTGAAGAATGTCCAAGTAAGGCTTGTTCGATCTCACCTAATTCTATCCGGTATCCCCTGATCTTTACCTGGTCATCCATTCTGCCCATATATATCACCTCGCCATTCGGAAGCCTTCTGCCAACATCACCGGAGCAATAAAGACGTTCGCCTGGTTGATATGGATTATCAATAAACCGCTGGGCTGTCAGTTCCTCTCTTTTCCAGTATCCCCGACTCAAGCCCTGCCCACCAACCATGATCTCGCCTGGAATTCCGATTGGCACAAGATTGCGGTTCTTATCCAATAAATACAAGCTGAGAGTAGGTATAGGAAACCCAATGTTACTTACTCCGTGGGCAATCTCCTCATCTGTAATTCGCTTTATTGTTACATGCACTGTTGTCTCTGTAATTCCATACATGTTTATAAGCTCTGTTTGCGGGAACGCTTTTTTCCATTCTCCTAAAACAGATGGGTTCAAGGCTTCTCCTCCAAATATTACATAGCGGATATGAAGATCAGGTATTTCATCTGCTGATAGAACTTCGTTGATAACCCGGACAAACATTGATGGTATTTGGCAGAAGACCGTAACCTTTTCCTTCACCAATACATCAACCAGTCGTCCCACATTTTGAACGGTATCAAGTGAAAGCGCTACTAACTTACCACCAGTTAGCCAGGCTCCAAATATTTCCCAGACTGAAAAGTCGAATGCACAGGAATGGAATAAGGTCCAGCTATCAGTATGACTGAAAGCAAATGGGTTCTTATCATTAATAATCAGCCTGACCACATTCCGATGGGTGATCATCACTCCTTTCGGCCGGCCCGTTGATCCGGAGGTGTAAATTACATAGCAAAGATGATCGGGAAGATTTACCTTCTCCGGATTATAAATCGGCATAAGAGTTAATACATCACTCTTCTCCAAGGGATTAAAAACAGTATAAGTCGAATCATCAATCAACTGATCAGTGATCAGTACGTTGACGCCTCCATCATTCAAAACGAAGTTTATCCTTTCTTCCGGATGTGCCGGATCAACCGGAAGGTAAGCTGCTCCGGATTTAAGAATGGCCAGAATACCGATCAAAAGATTATCACTGCGATCCATAAGGATTCCAACCAATTCTTCCGGCAGAACCTTTAATTCATTACGCAGGTAATGGGCCAGCCTGTTAGCTGATTCATTAAGCTCCGCATAGGTCAGGTATTTATCTTCGAAGGCAATAGCGATATTATTGGGATAGAGAGAAACCTGTTCTTCGAAAATATCTACCAGGGTAGCCATTTCAGGATATAAGGCCTGTGTTTGATTGAAACCTAACAGCAACTGGTGCTTTTCCTCCGGCAACAGGTAATCAAGATCAGAAAGCGATGAATCCGGGCATTGTAAAGCTGCACCCAAAAGGCGTTCCAGATGATTCGCCATTTGTTCAATATGTGAACGGGAAAACAGGTCTGTATTATATTCCAACCCGTAACGGATCCCTTCATCATTGTCATCAAAGAAGAAGGTTATATCAAATTTACTGTTCACCACTTCATTGCTTGCGCTTTCGATATCGATGCTCCCAAGATATTCATCCCCTGCCTGGTGTGTGCTGCTCTGGTATGCGATCATAATATCGAAAAGAGGCTGCCTGCTCATATCCCTGGGAAGAGACAGCTCATCCACTAATTTATCAAACGGATATAACTGGTGCTCAAAAGAATCCAATATATTTTCCTTTTCCAATTTTACAAGGTCTTCAAAGGACATTTGTCCAGTAAAACCGGATCGTATCACAAGCGTATTTACATAAAAACCTAATTGACCGTCAAGATCAGGATGACTACGGCCTGCTACTGGTGTACCAATGATGATATCTTCCTGCCCGGTATACCTGAACAATAGAGATTTAATAAGGCTGACAAGTGCCATAAAAGCAGTCACCTCCTTTTGTAAACAAAATTCTCTTAGGGAACTTACCAGGCTGCCAGGCAATGAACCGGAAACAATTGACCCGTTATATGTCTTTACGGGTGGGCGGTGATAACTGGTAGCCAATTCCAAAACAGGTAACGAGCCTGATAATTTCTTTAACCAAAAAGCCTTGTGTTCTGATTGTTTATCTTCTTTCAATAATTCATTCTGCCACGCTGCATAGTCCCGGTATTGTATTGAAAGCGGCAATAGAGGATTCACTGAATCTGAAACAAATGCATTATAAAGGGTAAGAACTTCCTTTAAGATTATCTGCATCGTCCATTCATCGGAAATAATATGATGAATTGAAAAAGACAGCAGGTGCTTATCGCTGGCAGTTTGAGCTAACAATACCCGGCAAAGAGGTCCCTGGGAGAGAACAAAAGGTTCTTGTATAAACAAATCACACAGCTGCGCCGCGTCTTGTTCCGGGAATTGCCTGGATCGAAGATCTTCCTTCAAAACCTGGAACCCGCACTCGTCAGGCGACATTATCCGCTGATGAGGTTCACCATCAAACAGTTCAAAAACAGTACGTAGGCTTTCGTGTCGTTGAACTAATGTAAGGAATGCCTTTTCAAGTGCACTAACATCAAGCGGGCCGGTGAGCCAATAACGTTCAGACATATTATAGGCTAACGATATCCCTTCAAACTGATCGAGTACCCACAACCTTCGTTGCGCATATGAAAGTGCATAATACTCGCTATCGGGTATATGTGGTATCGCTTCATACTTGTCAGCATTGGCATTCGAAAT
>JAEUVL010000051.1 GCA_016786965.1 Chitinophagaceae bacterium | reverse complement strand
CTTGTATGAGTTTGGATAAAATACCATATTTATGGTATTGTACAAGCAACAGAAAGACGGTAGCTTGTGCATCAAGTGGTCCTATTTATTCTTTTTTGCAGTATAGTAAATGCTGTAACTTACTAATAAAACACACTCATGGCAAAGAGTAAAAAAACAATCAAAGCCGCTGCCTTGCGGATTGGGGTGGCCGCTAAGAAAAAAGTGGTCAGGCGTACGGGCCTTGCCGCTGTAAATGAGAATATAATGCTCCCGGAAAGTACGCTGGATAAGAAGCAGGCATCCAAGGGGCTTACCCGTAAGAAACCGGCATTAAAAAAAGTTGCAGCGCCCAAATCACTCGCTAAGAAAAACGATAAGTCGGCCGAAGCTACTGAACTGGAGGAATGATACTAAAGTACTCGGCAGAAGTACGCTGTACTTTTCCTGTTACCTCTTTATTTTAAGCTAACTCTTATAACCATTGGTATGCAAATACAAATCCTTTCTTCCGCTCAGCTTGGAAGCGCCATTTCAAATCAAACCAGCACTGTTTGCGAGCCATCACTAAGCATCAATGCGAAAACGATCTTTTATACAGGTAACTGGTTTGCCTCCAAATCATTGGATGGAGGACAAACATGGACCTATCTTAGTCCTTACACGCAGTTGCCAAAACCAGGTGTCGATTTCTGTTGCGATCAGACAGTACTGTATGACCCCAGCCGGAAGCTTACTTTCTGGATACTGCAATACTCTGAGGACGCCTCCGGGGAGAATGTACTGCGGGTGGCAGTGAATAAGTCAAAAACACTGGCGGAAAAAGACTGGTATTGGTGGGATATAAAACCTTCTGCAAATCCGAAATGGGCAAAACAATGGTTTGATTATAACCACGCTGCGCTGTCTTCTAACTTTTTATATGTTGGCACCAATGTATTCAAAGGAGGAGACTTTACACGGGGCCTTATCTTCCGGCTGTCACTTGATGAACTGGCAAACTCCGCCTCCAATCTGAAGTTGCAACATTTTGAAACGACAAAGAATTTCTCTCTCCGCTGCACACAGGGAGCTGCTGATACCATGTATTTTGGCTCTTTCAATTCAAACAGGGAACTAAACCTGTATGAATGGAAGGAAAAATCACTCACCGTAAATGAATTTAAAATCCCTATTTCTTCTTTCAATAACGGTACATATACAGCCAATTGCCCCGACGGACGTAACTGGCTGAACAGATGTGATGAACGTATTACCGGCGCATGGGTGAGTAAAGGCGTAATAGGGTTTATGTGGACCGCTAATAAACAGGCAGGCCGTCCTTATCCCTTCATTCGTTGTGTGCGGATCGATGCCAAAACATTTAAACGGCTGGATGAACCGGACATTTGGAGCCCCAATACCGCATATGCTTATCCTGACAGTTATCCAAATAAGAACGGCACTGTTGGTATCAGCCTGCTCTGTGGCGGTAATACTATTTATCCATCTCATGCCTTAGGAGTGTTTGATGATGCTGCTAAGAAATGGAGCCTGAAGATCCACATGAAAGGAACTCACACCTCATCCGATCTGAAATGGGGAGATTATGTGGCCTGCCGCAAACATTCACCGGATGATACAACCTGGGTGGCAAGCGGCTTTATTCTGAAAGGAGGAAGTACCAGGAACTTTATTCAACCATTGTTCACCCATTTTAAAGTATAGCAGGTTTTTGGTCTTATACTGTGATGTAAGTTCAGGGCTTTACCGAATTTCATATCTAAGAGTAATGCCCTTGAAAGCGATGATATCATAGTGCTGATATTTTTTATCTGGCATCCTTTATTTTGACCTTGCTATCGTAAGTTTCCCTTCCATTCCCGCCAATATTGCTTCACTTTATACGCAAATGACGAAAATCAGGTATTCAGATGCAATAGGAGAGTGCTAAGCAGTGTTAGCTTTGCAGTACAAATCCGTTTATTTATTTTAAAATTACAACCTATGGAAACGATTCATCGTGCCCGCCCCGTTCTCAGCCAGACACAAAATAATACCACTTTATGGATCGGGCACCTGCACAACGATTCGGCTGACCGCCTGGCAGGACAAACATTTTCCTGTCCCTCAGAAGGGATGCTGAATAATATACAAGTATATTCTTCCGCTGTTACACAACCCGGTGATATGTTGCTCACACTGCATGAGTTTGATGCAGCCTCCAAAACCTGGGGCCCTGCTATCAGTCAGTCGGTGCTTGCCATCGAGCGGAACGATACAGCTAAATGGTTACGTTTTGAGCTGGCACCGGTAGCATTACAAAAGAATAATAGTTATGGTTTCCGGCTTCAAACAGAGCAGGGTATTATTGGTATTGGAGAAGCGGTGAGCCATGCACATCATCCCTTTCATTTTGGCTGTGCCTGGAATGGTGCCGGTGTAAATGAAAAAGGCCGCTACTTTAATTACTTTAGTTTGGCCTTTAAGGTGGAATTATGTGCTTAGTGATTTAGCAGGATAAAGAATCAGCCCGAGAAACCATAAGACTGCGAATTTTCGCAGGTAATAGTTATTCTGCTAAATAAGCATTGGCAATTTCGAAGGCTGAACTTACATCTACTACGATGATATTGTTGCCAAACAACTCATGGTCGTCAAAGTAAATCTCAAAATTCCCTTCGGGGAAGGCATTGATGCCTTCCAGTTCAATGGTGTCCAGAAATTGAGATCCCGATATAGGTTGTTCACCTTCAAAAAGCCAGCTCTCATTTTTTAGCGGGACTAATTTTGATGCGGCATAATCTTTTACCTGGTGCAAATGCTGTTCCAGCCATCCGCCAATTTTGTTGGCTAATTCAAGAGCCTGTTTTTCCTCTATGGCCTCAAAATCACTTAGGGTGATATCATATTTATTATCTGCAAATTCAAGGGTGCCATCAAAACACTCGATTTCTTTGTCGTACACAAGGTTGACTATCTTCATGATTTTTACTAAATGCGCAAGCGGAGATTGGTGTTAATAATGATCTGTCAATGCAATATTATGCAAACGTTGTATAATTAAAAAGCACCAGCTTCTTATACCTGGTGCTTTTTAAAATATATAGTTCTTAAGTTTCAGGAGAAATAGCTATCAGATGCCTTCAAGGTATTGTCCCTGTATATATTTGGCTACTTCGGTCAGGTCCTTTGTTTTTTCAAATACTGCCAGTTGGCGATCGGCACCAGTACCATTTTCCAGCATTTTATGTACATATGCGATACGGTGACGGCTGCCGAGATGGTCAAGCACCGGGTCAAGAAAATCAAGCAACTCATAGATCAGGGCCCTGGTATTTACTTCTTCTTCTTTACCAAAGTCGATCAGGTAGCCATCCACACCATAGCGGCTGGCCCGCCATTTATTCTCATTCAGCAATGCACGGGAATACTGGATGAAGTTGAGGTTCTTGCTGCGCAACATGTATATCCTGGCGCAAATAGCCTGGAACAGGGCGGCAATAGTGATCGTTTCATCCACTGTCAGTGGTATATCACACACCCTAAACTCAACAGTGTTAAAGAACGGATGTACCCGCAGGTCCCACCATATTTTTTTAGCATTGTCAATACAATTGGTCTTTATCAGCAGCTTTACATAGTTGTCGTATGCTTCAATGCTGTCAAATGCATCCGGAATGCCGGTGCGTGGAAATTTATCAAATACTTTGGTGCGGAATGATTTGTAGCCGGTCATACGTCCTTCCCAAAAAGGAGAATTGGTACTCAGGGCAAATACATGCGGCAGAAAATAACGGGTGCTGTTGGCAATATGATTCGCCATTTCCCTGTTTTCCATGCCTACATGCACATGCAATCCAAAGATGAGGTTGCTGCGGGCTGCTTCCTGTAGTTCGTTCACGATCTCATTGTAGCGAATATGGTCAGTAATCAGCTGGCTTTCCCAATGGCTGAAGGGATGGGTGCCGGATGCGCCCATGGCAAAACCAAGCCCATCGGCAATACCACCAATGGTTTTGCGAAGTGTGGCCACGTCAAGGAACGCTTCGTCTATGTCGGCACAAATGTCTGTTCCCACTTCCACCACAGCCTGGTGCATTTCTGCTTTTACTTTGTCCTTTATTACTTTTTGTCCCTCCTGTACGATCCTTTGCTGGTGGCTTTTGAGTTCATAGGTTTTCGGATCAAGCACCATGTACTCTTCTTCCACGCCAAGAGTAAAGCTTTTGTAGTTCAGATTCATAATGATTTAGTTGGTAAAAATTTCAGTCACGTTAATTAGAGATTCAGTCGCCACCCTGTGTTCAAATATTTCACAGGCGGCCAGCAAAGCAGGATTACCAGTTTACACTAACGGACTTTTATTCGCTCCTCTTCTTACATATTCGCCCCAGGTAAGATTGTCCTGTCCTTCTTTATTCTCCAATGCCTTTTCAATAGCATAGTTGGCTGATGTTTCCACCACCCATTCAAAGTTCTCTTGTCCCACACTGGCAATGTCAGCATCAGGAGCAGGGTTACAGAAATCGATGGCATACGGAACGCCGTCTCTTACTGCCAGCTCAACTGTATTAAAATCATAACCAAGATATTTATTGATACGTAAAACGATATCTGTCATTTGCTGAAGACGCTCCGGCGAAGGTTTAAAATCGGCCACATAACGCAGGTGATGCGGATTACGTGGCTCATACGACATGATACGAACGTATTTACCTCCGATGCAATAGCAACGATAGTACTCAGTGAATACGATCTCTTCCTGCAGCAGCATTACTAATTGGCCTGTTTCAGCATGTTTGGTAAAGAAATCCTCTGCATCGGTCAATTTATATACATGTTTCCATCCACCACCGGCAAAAGGCTTCATATAAGCAGGGAATCCCACATAACTGAAAATGGAATTCCAGTCCAGGGGAAATGCCAGGTTGCTGAACGAATCATCAGAAGTGTCATCAGGCAGATCACGGGAAGGAATGATGGCCGTTTTGGGAACAGGTACATCTACTTTGGTCATAAGACAATTGTTGAAGTATTTATCATCTGCGCTCCACCAGAAAGGATTATTGATAACGGCGGTGCCGGTAACAGCAGCATTCTTTAACCAGGTACGGTAAAAAGGTACATCCTGTGATATACGGTCGATGATAACGGCATACCCGCTATGCACTCCCTGCATGGCTTTATCTATCCGGACAGGTTCGGCAATGATACCGGGTACGTTTTTACTGTTTACTCTTGCAACAAAAGCTTCCGGAAAGGAACGTTCTTTACCGTGGAGGATCCCGATTTTCTTCATAAACTGGTTTTAGGTATTTAATAATTAAAGAAGCCGTTACCTGTCCAAAGGGCGATCGGAAGCGGCTGCTTTCAAATTTATTTTTTCGTAATCAAATTAACAAATTAACCGGTTGCTTTTACTTTATTGTTGAAATATTACGGCTAAAAGACAGAATTATTATGAAATCGTTACTTTTGAAATCATGCAACAGGCCACCAAAGCATCCGTTATTCTTACTGAAAATGTGATCCTGCAATCTCAATATCTTGAAAGGGAAGTGATCATTGATTTCTTTTTGCCTTCTGTCCAATCCACTACCTCGCCAATCAGCCTATTGCTGATCAATGATGGACAGGATATGGAGAAAATGCATTTTACATCCATTCTGGAACGATTATACTCAGGGCAGGAGATAGAGCCCCTTTTGTTCGTAGCTATTCATTGCGGGACAGACCGGAAGATGGAATACGGTACTCAAAATCAGCTTGATTATAAAGGCCGTGGAGCAAAGGCCCCGTTATACACCTCCTTTATTTTTGATGAATTACTGCCTTTTATACGCCAGAAGTATTCGATCAGTTCTTTTAAGGAAAAAGCTTTCGCCGGTTTTTCTCTCGGAGGATTGAGTGCACTGGATATTGTATGGAACCGGCCCGGTGAATTCACAAAGGCAGGTCTGTTCTCTGCCTCCCTCTGGTGGCGAAGCGTGGACCAGAATGATGAGGAATATGATGACAATAAGCACCGGATCATGCATCAGCAGGTACGGAATGGTAAGTATGCGCCCTGGCTGAAATTCTTTTTTCAATGTGGAAACCTGGATGAGACCAAAGACCGCAACAAGAACGGAATCATTGATTCCATTGATGATACGCTTGACCTGATAGCTGCCCTGGAAGAGAAGGGCTATGACCGGGAAAAAGATATTCGATACCTTGAACTGGAAGACGGACATCACGATGTATTTACCTGGGGCAGGGCCATGCCCGATTTTCTGCGGTGGGGCTGGGGAACAACCAAGCCGTGAACCATTAATTCGGTGGTCAATGGTTAAAGGTTGTTTTGAAGAACTTGTTTGACTGTTTACTTGCATAAAAAAATCCCGATCATTGATCGGGATTTTTCATTATCATAGATGTCTTTCAGTATTAATTGAAAAGGTAGCGTAAGCCAAACTGCATATAATAGGTAGAAGCTACACTGGCGTTATCTCTGAACGTACGGGTGATGATCTGTCCTCTGTCAAGAGCCAGGTTGAATTCTGGTTTGATTGTTCCGCCGGGAACCAGGTTTGCCTGGTTTCTTGGAACAAGGATTGCGCTGTTATTCACCACTTTCAATTTACCCCAGCTTGGGTTGATCAGGTTACCTACGTTAAACACGTCAACAGAGAACTGTAAAGTGTTCTTGCTCTTACCAATATTCGTGAACACATCCTGCATGATCCTCAGATCCACCTGGTTTCTCCAGGGAAGTTGAGCACCGTTTCTTTCAGCATATTGTCCTTTGTGTGCTCTCAGGTATTTATCCTGCTCAACATAAGCAAAGAAAAGGTCACTTTGCTGCTGCGGAGTGTAAGTCACACCATTTACAGTTTGTGTTTGGAAAGTGATCTCTGATGCATTCTTAGGAATGTAGATCAGGTCAGCACTTGTACCGTCACGGTTAAAGTCAGCACTGTAAGTATAAGAGAAGCGGCCTCCGATAGCACCTTCGTAGAATAAGGAGATGCTGGTAGCCAGATGTTTCAGGTATTCTTTACGATAGGTCAATGAAGCCACGACTCTGTCTGGCACCACGAAATTAGAGTAAGCAAGATTAGGGGTATTAGCGCCATTTACAGACTGGATCAGGCTCCAGGTGTTAAATGGCTGGTCACCATTACCATCATACAAGACGTTGCCTATGGATTTGGTATAAGAAGCCATAGCCGAGAAACCTTTCTTGAACTGTTTTTCAAAACGGGTGGTGATTGAAGCATAGTGACCTCTCTTTTGATTACCTGTCAGGATCATTGAGAAGGCACTGGTTCCTGTAGCACTGGGTACCTGGATACCAGGACCTGTAGTAATCAGTTTATTGATGTATTTCTGTGCGTTGGCATTGGGGTAGATCATTCTGTTGTCAGGATAACCGTTCACATTCAGCGGGGAGGGATCAACAAGGTTAATGTTGCGGGAATAGAGCACATTGTAATCCCTGTTGTAAATAGCTTCCAGTGTTCCTATAATACCGCCGGGCAGTTTTACGTCGATGGCCAAACTTGTTTTCCAGGTTTGTGGCATCTTAAAGTCTTCAGCAAAAGCGGTAACGGTAGATGGCATGGTAGTACCTGCAGTAGGAGGCGTGGCAGGTCTGTAGAATCCAACATTAGGATTGAACACACCAGGTGTATTAGCCGTACCATTGAAAGACTGGGTGATCTGGAGCATACCAGAGTTACCCGCTTGTCCCACGATCCATACATAAGGAACACGTCCGGTAAAGATACCTGTACCACCACGGATCTGTAAAGAACGGTCGCCATACAGGTCCCAGTTAAATCCAAAACGTGGAGATACCAATACCTTTTGAGCAGGCAGCTTGCCAGTATTTACTTTGATGCCTTTTTCAAAAGTCAGTGCAGAAACCAATGGGTTTTCTTTTACTTCTTCCACACCGGGGTAAGTGGACTGATCGGCACGGATACCAAAGGTCAGTTTCAAACGCTTATTAATAGTTACCTCATCCTGAACAAAAGCAGAGTATTGAGCAAATTTGAAACCAGGGAAAGCCTGTGAATAGTCTTTCTTCAGTGAATAGGTGTAGGCAAAGTCTGCTGGCTTTACTCCTGTAGCGAAATCATTCCATGAGTTGTAACGGTAGTAGCTCGCACCCAATGGCTGGAAGCCGTTCACGGTTTTAGTGAAATCTGCCTGCAGACCGATCAGGAAATTATGCTTACCGGCAGAGATCGTCAGGTTATCTACGAAAGAGTAGATCTTAACATCCCTCAGGTTACCGTAAGTAAATGGTTCGTATCCAAAAGAAGTAAAGGGTGAACCATCTTTAAAAATATCTACAAATGGAAAGTCAGCACTGGTTGAACTGCGGGGCTCATTCTGGTTGTTAAAGGAAGCCCTCAGGGTATTTGATATCCTGGAATTGAAGGAGGTGTTCAATTCAGCAGCAACAGAGTAAAAGTTATAATCCTGGAAATAGTTAGAATTCTTGAAATGCAACGAATTCAGAGCAGTAGCCTCACTGCGACCTGTACCAAAAGGAGGAGCTGGGTTAACACCGGTGCTTCCGAAAGATGTACTTAAGATAGCGGGGTCGCTGCTTTCTACCTGGTTGTAGCGCAGGCTCAACTTGTTCTTAGGAGTTATATTCCAGTCAATACGGGCCAATATCTTTTGCTTATCACCTTCAAGGTCATAATTGTCATAAGGTCCTGTCTCATATCCATATTTGCTTAACAGAAAAGCACTGATATCATTCAGCTCTGTTTGTGTTGGGCGGGCAATATTGGGTCCACTTCCAAAAGCAGCAGAAGGGGAGGATGCTAATTTGGTCTGACCGGGTGTGATTACTTTTTCTGTTTCATAATTGAAGAAGTAAAACAATTTGTTTTTGATAATGGGGCCGCCAACACGGAAACCATATTGATTGAACTGCAAAGGCTGGCGAACAAAAGTGGCTTTTTCCACCCTGTCCCCCTGAAGTTTTTCATTTCTCCAATAGGTATAAACAGAACCTGTTATAGTGTTTGTTCCGGAACGGGTTACTGCGTTCAACGCACTACCAATAAAACCTGACTGGCGAACGTCAAACGGAGTGATGTTTACAGATATCTCTTCAATGGCATCTAAAGATATTGGCGAACCTTGTGCAGGCACATTGGCACCAATACCAAACGTATTATTAAAGTCTGAACCGTCAACGGTAATATTATTCTGGCGGGAATTACCTCCGCCTACCGCAGCTCCATTGGCTTGAGGGGTAAGACGGGAGAGATCATTTATGCTCCGGGAGATACTTGGCAGTACGGTTATTTCCCTTCTGCCTACATTGGTAACGGCACCGGTCCTGTTGGCATTTAAAATTACATTTCTTCTGCCGGTACCGGTTACTACCACATTTTCCAGCGTGGCGTCATTCTTGGTGAGAAGAGGAGTGAGCTGAAATGATTCGGCCAGTTGCAAATAAACATCTTCTATCTTTTCCACTTTATAGCCCACGAAGGTGATTTCAATGAGATATGGTCCACCCACCCGCATGTTCTGTATACTGAACACACCGCCGGCACGGGTTACGGTTACATACTTGGTTCCTGAAGGCTGGTGTGTGGCAACGACCGTTGCTCCAGCCAGGGGCTCATCGGTGGTACTTCTTACAGTACCCCCTAACGCAGAAGTGGTTATCTGGGCGAATAAGGACGACCCGGACACAAAGGCTACTAATAACAAAAAGAGTATTCTCTTAAGCATAAAGATTGGTTTTCGGTTGCAAAGAAAGGGAATATTTCCAAATTAAATATAGGCAAATATTAACATTCTGATACTGAAAAATAAGGCTTTATAATGACAACTGCCATCCCGGTTTTGCTGCCCGCCGGCTAACCCAACCAGGCACTCTTTCCTTTGTTATCTCTTATTCTGTAAAAGGGCATTGACAATTGGCGGTAACCGACCTGTTAAAAACCGTTTTTAAGCCCCTTATACAGTATTTTTGCAAGAAATAAACGACCATGTTCGACTCAATAGAAAGTGCTATAGAAGATATAAAACGTGGAAAATTGGTAGTGGTTGCCGATGATGAAGACAGGGAAAATGAAGGCGATTTTGTGACCGCTGCCCGGAATGTGACTCCTGAAGTGATCAATTTTATGAGCAAACACGGACGGGGCCTCATTTGTGCCGCCTTGCCAGAAGACCGGTGTGATGCCCTGGGACTGGAACTGATGGTTAATAATAATACTGCTCTACATGAAACTGCTTTTACCGTGTCTGTTGATCTGCTGGGACATGGCTGTACCACAGGGATTTCGGCTTCCGACCGGGCCCAAACCATCCAGGCATTGATAAATCCGCTTACAAATCCCGCAGATCTGGGCCGTCCGGGCCATATTTTCCCACTCCGGGCAAAAAAAGGTGGGGTTCTTCGCAGGGCGGGGCATACAGAAGCAGCAGTGGACCTGGCCCGATTGGCTGGTTTTGAACCAGGGGGGGTGCTGGTAGAGATAATGAATGAGGACGGCTCCATGGCCCGGCTTCAGGAGCTGATAGAAGTTGCCAAAAGATTTGATTTCAAGATCATTTCTATAAAAGACCTTATAGAATACCGGATCAAAGGAGATTCCCTGGTGGAAGAAGTGGTTCGGGTGGACATGCCCACCAAATATGGTGATTTTAAACTGGTGGCATTCAGGGAAAAGAATTCCAGCAATGAACACCTTGCCTTGCTGAAAGGTGAATGGCAAAAAGATGAACCAGTACTGACCCGTGTGCACTCTTCCTGTTTTACGGGCGATATATTGGGTTCTCTGCGATGCGACTGTGGAGAGCAGCTCCACAAAGCTATGAAGATGGTACAGGCAGAAGGAAAAGGGGCCATCCTGTACATGAACCAGGAAGGCAGGGGCATCGGTCTGCTCAACAAGCTTAAAGCCTATCAGTTGCAGGAGCAGGGAATGGATACCGTGGAGGCTAACCTGCATCTCGGATTTCAGATGGACCAACGGGACTATGGCATCGGTGCCCAAATGCTCCGCCAGTTAGGCATCACCAAACTCCGGCTCATGACCAATAATCCAAAGAAGAGAGTAGGCTTGATCGGCTATGGACTGGAAATAGTGGAGAACATCGGGATCGAAGTAGATGCCAATCCTCACAACAGAAAATACCTGGAAGCCAAAAGAGATAAAATGGGACATGAGATAATGGACGGGGATTAACCCCAGCATAGGCAGGCACCGCTTCTGTATTTTCCCCTACTGGAAAATTTATCAGCGGCACATTTATTCGTCTTCTTTTTTAGCTGGCGGTATTGGTTGCAAAGGCATTGGCTCTTCCGGTTTCGGTTCGGTTGGTTTAGGCTTGTTTTTTCTTTTGAAGAGATCACTCAGTTTATCAAAGTCTTTTCGGTAAGAAATATTGGCACCGATCCGGTTGGCCTTTCCGGAGGCGCCTGTACCTGACCCCAGATAATCAGCATTTTCCCGGTAGAAGAATGACACCCGCATCGAACCGCTTTGGTTGATGAGCCATTCCATTGTTACATCTTTCAGGAAAAGGAAGCTTTGCTGGCTGGTATTTTGTTGTAAAGCCGCATCAAAACCGCCGCCGGCAGTAATGATGAACCGGTTATCAAAGAAAGACCGGCCGATAGAGAAATTCACATTGCTGCCAATATTGAGTGCCGTATTATTATTAGGGTCAATAATGCCCCTGTCATAAAATGAAGTGTTGAGGCTTATACTGTATTTTTCGCTTTTAAGCAGGTTTCCCAGTATTTTGTTGATCTGGTCGCTGATCACATTTAATAATATACCAGATATGGTGCCTACCCCGATACCGGCATTATTAACATCACCTGCCAGTTCACTCGGGGCAAAACTGTTGAATACGATCAGGTACGTAACCTGCCGGTTCAGTTCGTTCGTGTTCTTTTGCATTTGCTGCAATACCAGTGCAAATTCAGGATCAGTTACCGCTACACTCGTAGAAGGAAAGTCAAGCGAGAACTGGATATCCGGCTTAAAAAGTTTGTCTGTCAGTTTTGCCACCACATACACTTCGCCACGGGCATTGGAGGCACCTTGCGAAGTAGATAACAAATTGGATAAAGGGGCAAAGCTTACATTCTCGGCTTTATACTGAGCTTCAAATTTGATATTGGCATCCATCGGGTCGCCATTCCACTCAATATAGTTTTCAGCGCCTCTTCTTAATTCAAATGGCTTTTTGAAGAAGGATTGGAAAGTGAACAGGTATTTTCCTTCATCAATATCAAAACGTCCGCGGAGGGAGAGTGGTTCTGAAGTACCCGAACGGATATTCAATGTGCCGGTACCACTGCCCGTGATCTGGTCTCCGGTCAGTTCATCCAGCAGCACTTTCATTTTTACCATCGGGTTGGCCGTTACTTTCACATCATAAATAATATTAGTTGAATTCTTTTTCACATCACTGTCACTCATTTCCCGTCCATATTTTCTTTCCACCAGGAAATCTGCAATACCTGATTCCCTGCTGGTAGAAGAGGGAATAGTGACATTACTGGTGTCTTTGGTAGAAGCCACGGCATCGATCGTCATGTACATATCTGACTGTGGACCGGCGAGTGAAAGGGAACCGGTTCCTTTTACATCACCATAGAACTGTTTATTATCTTTTAATGAAGTACGTAGTAATTGAACAGGCTTGTTATTATCCTCGTCGGTGGTATTTGGCTTTTGTGTTGAAATGTCCAGTGCATAGAACATATTCTTAAATGCATTATGCTCAATACCACCTCTGAGGTAGATAGGGTTGCCGGTCACTTTATCAATAAGCACAATTCCATCAAGGTTTATTTCCGTTGGCGTCAGTTCAATATCAGTATCCTGTATCTTATAATAGCACTGGGTGAAGATGACTTTCAGTTCCGCATCTCTTAACCTGCCTTTGCCGGTTACCGACAGGTGATCCAGGGCACCATCCAGGTTGATATCGCCGGTAAGAAAACCTTTCATATCGGTAAAGAGAGTACCCAGGAAACGCTCCAGTATGCCGATCTGGAATTCTTTTGCTTTAATGGCAATGGTGTTGTTCTTTGCTTTGTCTTTATCCAGGAAGATATGCCCGTCGAAGACGAGGGAGTTTACCTGGTTCAGTGTATTGCCTTTGAAGCGGAGCTCTTTAGTTAGCTGATCATATTCCAGCGAGGTCCTTATTTGCCCCAGCGAATCATTATCAAGTTGCAGAAATTCTGTTTGCAGGTCGTCTGATTTTATATTCAGGTTGCCGGTGGGGTCCTGCACCAACACGTTGCCACTCAGCAACCCTTCCACCCGGTTCTTTGGCATAAAGTAAGGAGCAATGTCGCCAAGATTTATTTTGGTCAATTCGATCTTAAGATCATTCCAGTTGCCGGCACCGGGTTGGGTACGCAACACGATCTTCTGATCGCCTTCGCTTAATACTAACTGGCCACTGGCGGGGTTCTTACTGCGGAAGATAAGTTCGCCTGATTCATCAATGGCCCATGATTTACCATTGATGGTAAAGTTGGACGGGTCAAATTCTATTTTCACCCCATCATTATAGGTAAGCACCAATGCATTCAGGTCGGCTTTCTCCACGGTTTGATTGGCGCCGGTAAGGATGGATACCCGGGAAGAATCATTTCGGGCAGTAATGCTGAAATTGGCCCTCGGAATATTCAGGCTGTCGTTGATCCGTATATTACGGGTGCCACCGGTAAGTACCAGGCTGTCTGCATTCCCTATGGCATCCACACTAATGGAATCAAAATTGTACTGCTTGAATTTGAACTGCGGCACACGGGCAGTAAAGTTGAGAATGTTTTCAGCCAGATTCATCTTCCCGGTAAAATGGCTGTTGCTGAGTCCGGTCAGGCTGGAGTCGATCAGTTGCAGGTATTCATCCGCATAATAGGTAGTAATGTCAAAAGTAATATCCTGGTTCTTAGGAAAGACCGAAGGAGCCTTTACATAAGCAGGATAATATTTATTTAGAAAAAAAGTAGCGGCATTTGGCAGGTCTTTAATATTAAATTCCCCCTTTAGTGTTGCTTTGAATTCATTAGATGTGGCTATAAGAGTTTTTACATTATCAACATAACCGGAAGAAACGACCAGGGAATCGAATGGCAGGCGATGACCATTCTTGGTGATGGTGGCATCGGAAATTCTTGCGTTGCCATCAAAGTTGTCAATCGAATTACTCGTAAAATTGAAATTCAGTTTTCCGCGGAATGTAATGCTGTCTTTGGTAATGTTCAGGTTGTGCAGGTCGGCCCTTGTTACATCTGCTATCAGATCGAAGCGGGGAGTTTGTCCATTGAAATCAATTACGCCATTGAGGTCGATCTCTGCATTTTTATCACGGATAGAAGCTACGCCTTCAAATAGTTTTTTATTCAGTTGCCCCTTTACGGCAATATTTTCATAGCGGTAGTTATTATAATCGGCAAAGCGGATGGTACCATCAATGAAGGTATTGCGTGTTTTTTCATTAAAGCCTTTTCCTTTCAGGGTCCCTTTTAAAGACACTGCACCGAGAGTTTTATCGCCCAGGAATTCACCCAGCCGGAAATTGTCGGTAGCAATACTGCCTGAGTAAACAGCATCCTGTCCGGGAGGTAGTTTCATATTAATGTCACTGGTAATAGTGCCGAGGTTTGTCTGTATGGTGCCGTAGGTAACAAAATCACGGATGAAACCGGTAAAACTTCCTTTGAAGTTGATATATTGAATTTTCCGCAGGTCAGGCGATGTCACTTTGCGCATAGCCGGCACAATAGCGATAGCATCGCTGTAAGTAGTACGGAAATCATTGGCTTTAAAATCAATAAAGGTTTGATTGATATCTGGTAGCCCCGTCATACTGATATCACCATTCAGAATAGTGCTGTTGCCCGCCTGTATCACCATTTCCCGGCCCACAAGATCACTGATGGTACCTCTTATTTTCCCTTTCAGGCTGATCTTCTTTTTCCAGGTGACCATGCCGGGTGCGAAAAAAGCGATGTCATCACTGTCCATATAGGAATCATCAAACACAGCGGCAAGTTTTACCTTCTGTATAAAATAGCCCATATCGCTCATGTCGTCATAAGACATAGAGAAATAATTGCGCAGGGTACTGCGGTTCGTGGCCAGGTCCATGTTTTGAAAGGCCATACCCTGCGGTGTCATCTTCAGGTCGGCAGAAAGATTCTTTACTTCCAGTCCGCTTCTTTCTTTAGCGGTTAGTTTTAATTTGGAAAAGATCGTATCGCCAATGAAGCTACTGTTAGTTAACTCAGCATTGATAGAAGTAAACAGGATATGCTTGCCGTCGAAATGAGCGAAAGGCTGACGGTTCATTTGTTTATCGGTGCTGAAAGTGCCATTGATGATCTTCAGGTCACCGATCTTAAAAATTGTTTTGCCCTTATTCCAGGAAACCACCGATATTATTCCATCGGCCGGTTGATTTACAGAAAGAGTATCTTTTGGTTTTTGTCCGGAATAATTTCTCAATGCTACCACCGGGTCTTTTACCAACAGGGAATTGATCTCGTATTGGTTGCCAGATAAGTTCAGTTTGTCCGCATCAAGGTTAAGCATACCGATCTTGATATTCATATCCTCGCCAAGCCATCCATCCTTTTTCATGAATGCGACATTTTTCAACTCCACTTTTTTGAGGTTGAATTTAATGCCTGCCTTTTTTTTCTTTGTGCTGTCAGCGGGTGAGGAAGAAAAATAATCAAAGATGAATTGCTGCCGCCATACAGAATCGGTGCGCTGAAACTTAATAACAGCATCTTCCAGTCCTATATACTTTAATTCTGCTTCTTTTTTAAAAAAGAACCAATCAGTGATCCGCACTTTTACATCACCGGCATATAACAGGGTATCGCCTTTACGGTCTTCAATGAGAACCCCCTCCAGGTGCATCTTATTAAAAAGCGAAAAGTCCACATGTTTAATGCTGACTTTGGTCTGGAGGTCTTTGGAAAGCCTTTTGGTCACCTGGCCGGCGATCCAGTTTTGACCAAACGGGGTTTGTATAAAAATGTACAAGGCCACCAGCAGAAAGAGCAGGGAGAGAAAGAACCATTTTAATATTTTTAGAAAACGCCTCAGATACGGTGATTTATGTGTAAAAGTATGCAATCGAATCCTTTAGGCAAATTCAATACCAATAATAGGGACGAAACAGGAACAATGAAGTACGAATGGCAGAAATCCTAAATTGTGTCAAAATTCAAGGTATGAAAAAGCTGCTGCTCCTGTTTACCTTTTTTCTTCTTAACAAAGTTTTTGCGCAACCAGTTTCTGGTAAGCTGAATGAGAAATATGTGCTGGTGATACACGGCGGGGCTGGTACCATTCTGAAAAGCCAAATGACAGCGGAAAAAGAGAAGGCTTATACTGATGCCCTA
>JAEUVL010001028.1 GCA_016786965.1 Chitinophagaceae bacterium | reverse complement strand
TAGGTTTAGCTCCCGCTTCCACACAAAAGATCATTACGAGTGTTACGGCTTTTGAATTATTGGGAAAAGATTTCAGGTATAAAACCCGGCTTGGTTACCAGGGTGCTGTTTCCGGAAGAAAGCTTAACAGCCGCATTTTTGTATTGCCTTCCGGTGATCCCACCTTTGGCAGCTGGCGATATGCTAATACCAAAGAGTCAGATATAGTGAATCAGTTTACTAAAAGTATAAAAGCACTGAAGGCAGATACCATTAACTATCTTTTATATGTAGATGACAGCAAGTTTGAGGTAACAAATATTCCGGATGGATGGATATGGCAGGATATCGGGAACTATTACGGAGCTGGCTCCGGGGCGCTTAACTGGCGGGAGAACCAATACGAAATTGTATTAAGATCCGGGAACTCTATCGGGGATCCGGTAGAACTGGTAGATGTTAAGCCTTCGTTATGGAGCAATCATGAGATCATTTCGAAAGTAACCACTGCTGCAAAGGGGAGTGGTGATAATGCCTACATATACCAGGCTTCCGGTGAAGGCACCATGTATATCAAAGGGACGATCCCCGCGGGTGAGAAACGTTTTACTATAACCGGTGCCACCCCTTCACCAGTTCTTGAATTCAGGGGCAGACTGGTTGATACGTTGAGAAAAGCAGGCATTACCGGCTTATACGATCTTTCCACCATTTTTAACACTGGCCAGGACTTTGATCCGATCAATGAAAAGACTTCAACGTTTATTTATACTCATTATTCACCCACCCTTGATTCTATTGTTTACTGGTTCAATAAAAAAAGTATCAACCTCTATGGGGAGGCATTGATCAAAACATTTGCTTATGAAAAGCAGGGCTTTGGTTCTACGGACAGTGGTGTATCTATTGTAAGAAAATTCTGGAAAGACAAAGGTATTGAGGAGGACGAACTGAATATATATGATGGTTCCGGACTGTCGCCGCTCAACCGGGTGACCACTCATGCGCAGGTGGAGATACTAAAGTATGCCAAGAGCAGGGAATGGTTTTCTTCGTTCTATAATTCATTGCCCGACTATAACGGTATGCGAATGAAAAGCGGTACCATCAGCGATGTGAAAGGCTTCTGCGGATACCACAAGGCAAAAGACGGGAAGGAGTATATTTTTTCTTTCCTCGTGAATAATTACGGAGGCAAAACCTCCGGGTTGGTAAATAAGATGTATAAGGTGCTGGATGAGTTGAAGTAGGGAATGGTGAGTGGGGAGTAGGTAGTGGAGAGTAGTGAATGGGAAATGACGGGTGGGGTAGGGGAGGGGTTTTATACAATATGCCAGTTTATAAAAAGCCGGAAATACGGAAAATGAACGAAGGATGAACGAAGGGTGAACGGAGCATACGGCGATCTGGCAGTAAGTTACAGGCAATCAGCAAGCAAGTTAGAGGCAAGTAAGAATGGCTCCGGCACCAATGATCAAAGGGGAGATGGCTGTGGTGGTATTCTGCAGTGAGACATTTTGGTCAACACTGCTTTGTGTAAACGGTGTTAAATACAGTACATTCGGGTTTCTAATAAATGAAAGTGACCACCCAAAACGATCTCTTATGGCAGAACAAAATTTAAAGAATCACACCCGGTTGGTACCAGCTTATCATGGTATCAGCGCTTTATTGATCCTGGCAGGATTGATTGGCAG
>JAEUVL010001016.1 GCA_016786965.1 Chitinophagaceae bacterium | reverse complement strand
AAATTCAAACTTCGTCATCAGGTTATTATACATGAAGTCGGTGTTGTTGTCCCTGATCTGTGTGCCACCCATTTTTACCTGGCGCAATGCCTGGTCCACGATCCAGTTTTGCTGCGGGAACTTATTAGCTACCGGTACAAGGCGGTAAGACAAACCATCTTTACGCAGGTATTGTGAAAAGCCCAATTCTCCAAACGGAGATGTGAAGTAAATAGGCCGCTTCCATCCGTTAGCTGCATTGCTGGCAATGATATTGAGGATTATAAAATCACTTTTTACCAGGCCGCCGCTTAGTTTGTTCTGCGGAATTTCAAATACCATTTCGCTTAAGGCGCTGTCGGAAGCGTTGAAAAGACCATTCTTTTTAGCCTGCTCAATATTTACCGGTACTTTGAATTTGGATACCGGGAAGCTGCCATAGCCGACATCTCTTTTGGTTTCCTCATCTATCCTTGGTTTGCCCAGCACTTCTTTCATTACCTGGTAGAGATCATAGAATTGATTGGGGTCGCCCTGCTGGCGGTAACGGAGAAACTCCCTGTTATGTCCTTCTATTTGCTCTGGCGTCCAAAGCACATCGAGCGAATCAGCATCGTTCACTTTATAGCGAAGCTGGTTTATATACCAATCAATGCCTAAGAGGCTGTTATTGATGACCCTGATATCTTTCCGGATGCCTTCCACTTCCTGTGCATACCACAGCGGATAGGTGTCGTTATCGCCGAAGGTGAATATAACGGCATTGGGGGCGCAACTTTCCAGGTAATTTTTGGCCATATCGGGAGCGGTGGTCTTATCGCTCCTGTCGTGATCATCCCATACCTGCTGTGCCATGAGTAAGGTTACAGCCAGACCGGCAACGGTAGCGCCGATGTTAAGGATCTTGCTGTTCTCGCCATTGGAAGAAGCTGCCCGCAACAGGAAGGTAAGTGCAGCAGTAACAGCAGCAAAGATGGCTGTTACGAATATGGAAACCATCAAGGCTTCGCCGCCGCTACCGGCAGGTAAACAACTCATCAATGTGATGACGAAGGTTAATGCACTTCCATATACCATTGTATTTTGGAAAGTTAGTTTGTCGGCTTTATCCTTGGCCAGTTTTACCAGTGCTACCACAGAAAGACCGATCCACACTGCAAAGGCGTAGAAAGATCCCACGTAAGCATAGTCCCGTTCACGGGGCTGGTTGCCGGGCTGGTTCAGGTACAATACTACTGCCACACCGGTAAAGAAGAACAGGAGGAAATTAACCACCCAGTCTTTTTTATTCCGCAGGAACTGGTACACGCAACCAATGATACCAAGTATAAAGGGCAGCAT
>JAEUVL010000991.1 GCA_016786965.1 Chitinophagaceae bacterium | reverse complement strand
GCGGCCGCCTGTTTGTATTATTTAATAACAGTAAGACTAAACCCGGTGTTCACTGTTCCGGTTGCGCCGGGGTTCATCCTCAAAGTCCTGATCATCACATTTGAATTTACTACCGGGTAGTTGGGTTTGCTGCCATTAATGATCACATCTGTTTTATCATCCGGCAGGCTGCCACAACTCCAATTGGCCGGGTTTTCCCAGGCAGTACTTACCGTACCTTCCCATGTCATACCAAACTTCAGCAGGAATATCTCGCTGTATGTACTGCCATTTACCAGGCATCGGAATTTATAACCATACATGGAAGTGGTTGCGCCCGTAACAGAAAGTATAGAGGTGTTGGTGCCGCTATACATGCCGCCATTGGGGATGTTATTAAAACCGCCGCCATTATCTAGCTGCCATTGAAAAGAAGAACCTGTCATTTTTGAATCGAAGCTAATATCACCACCGGGGCATATTGTATATTCCCCGCTACTTACCGATACGCTGTCCACAAGCAGCAGGGCTTCAATATTACCAGCCGTGTCGGTGGCAGACACATAGAACTTGTAAGAATGGTCGGCCAGTCCGCGGAAAGTGGTATCCATCCCCCGAAAGTTGGATACAAACAACTCGGGCGGGCCACTATTATCAGCTACATAAATAGAATACCACTTCACACCCGATCCATTCGGGTCGTCGGTACCTGTATAGGTAATATTTATCTCGGTATCAGGCGTAAGACCAGGCAAGTCGATAATGCTGCTTATTGGCGGCAAGGCATCAATAGTGTTGGTATGTATATTGGTTGGAATGATCTCGTTATTATCAAATGCAATAAAAGCTCTTGCTCCAATGGTATCAAGTGTTTGGGCATTTGTTTTGGGCTTCATGCTAAAGTTTACAAAGCCATTTCCATACGAGGGCTGCGCAGTGTCTTGCAAGAATAAGAACCCTGCCAGCGGATCTTCGGGTGGCAGCAATGTTAATGGATCAATGGCCTGGAACTCCCAGAACACGAGGTTGTTGATCACATCGTAACCGGCAGTAATATCTACATATACACCTGTCGAATCCCGTGTATCGAGCCGCTGGTAATATGACGAGGTGCCGGGAGGTATTTCAAATGACTGGTTATTGAAACCAAAATTTCCCAATTCCAGAGTCGTTTCGTCCTGCTTCGGCTCCACAGGTGTTGTTATTTTTATATAGCGGGCACGGGCAGTGGCGGTTGAATCATTTTCAAACATGATAGTGTAAGGCATACGGTCTTTTACACTTACCCATTTTTTGTGTGGCTGGCCATCGGGCCCAATGATCTCATTAGGATCGAAAGGCAGAAATATTCCCATGAAAGCAAGAAATCCATCCCACCAGGAAGGTGGCGGTTTACGGGTGCCCCCCTGTGGAGGACAGTCGTCTTTTTGAGCAAATAAGCTATATCCTGAGAAGAACATCAGCATTATCAACAAGCCTGTTATTTTTTTACTTCGACTCATTTGATATAGTTTACAGGATTTGAATAAAAGGCATCTGAGCTTATAGGAGTAGCATTTCCCGGCCCCTCCACCGAAAAATAACCTGCCATTGTGCCTATCGCATTTAATGGACCAAATGGGTTAAGGTACATATCGCCCAGAGGAGTACTGATTGTTCCATTATCTGTATAGTACTTATTAGCCCAGAAGGTAGATTCTACAAGCTTGTTACTTGGCGACATGCCAAATATTTTTTCGCCGGCAAAATCACCCAGGTGAATAAGCCATGTGGCAGGATTAAATCCAGTGCCGGCGTAAGCAATATCTTTTGCCATCAGGCTTTGCTGCAAAAGATCTTCGTCACTGCCAGGGCATTTTGCTTTATAGCTTCTGTATTTTTCTATCTTCCACCAAAAGTCTGCTGCACTCAATACCGGGCCGAGTTTACTTAGGTATTTAAACTTACTAAGTTTATCCTTATAACTCTGGATAAGATTCTCCAAATTTTCTATGCCTTTGGAAAGCTCTCTTATTCTTCGCATATAAATACTTGCCTTGGGATCACTCAAATCAGCTTTCCCAAAACCATTCTTATCCCACCATTTGTATGCTTCGGCCAAGTCGCTTTTCATATTTCCCAGTACTGCTTCAGCACTGGACGCTTTATTACTAATATCACCCAAAAAATCATCTACAGCAGAGCCCATGCCTTGTACAACACTACTGCCATCTGAAACCACCTGGTCAACAGTTTCACTTCCGGTAACTGGTTCTAATCCCAGTAAGTCTATATAATTTGAAGGATTATTATTTACATATTGATACATGCCCATTCCCGCATAATAGCCCAATGGGTCCCGCTGGTTAAAATTTCCTGTCTCCGGAGAATACTCCCGTGCGGGGAAGTGAATGCTTTTTGTTTCAGCATCGTTCTCATGTCCCGTAAAACCAAAGCGGTTGCCGGCCAGGGATGACGGAATTATCCCCCCGGAAGAGTTAAAGATCGTTTGCTTGCCAAACGGGTCATACAGGTAACGTTCTGCTACGCTGCCATTGGCGGCAGTGATCGCTTCTACAGAATTCATTTCATCCTGGTGATAATAAAATGAATTGCTGCCTTTTGTCATCAATACAGGGCGTAAGAAATTCGCAAAGACCGTACTGTTCAATACAGTGTCGGCACCGGCATCTATTTGCTGCAGCTGGGTCAATCCTGCGTAAACATAATTAATGGTGTATCCATTGATTGTTTTGGAGATCCTTCTTCCCATAGCATCATAACTGTAGCCAATTTTATTGGAAGGCGAAGCGGAATCAAGCAACAGCCTTCTTTCGGCATCATATTTTTTATGATACATTCCGTCATAGGTCAGGTTGCCATTATCATCATACGTATAGGTAATATTTATCGCACCACTGCTGCCGGTCACCTGGTTCAGGTTATTAGTAGTATAGTTGGTAGTGGCACCGTTCACTACCACGGATGTACGATTGCCCACCGCGTCATACTGGTACGTATGTTCAGCTACCGGGCTGCCTGCAGGGCCTCTTTTGTAGTTGATCAGCCTTTTATCATCATCATAGGAAAATTGTTCAGACGCTGAAGGGT
>JAEUVL010000981.1 GCA_016786965.1 Chitinophagaceae bacterium | reverse complement strand
ACTGGCGAAAGACAAACCTGAAACACATGGCACGGAATTGAAAGAAACTGACATCACCCTCAGCACTCCTCTTGATAAAGCAATGATAGCTGCAGGAAAAGGTATGTATGAAATGAAATGTCAATCCTGCCACCGACTTACTGAAGAAAAACTAGTAGGACCCGGCTGGAAAGGCGTAACACAAAAAAGACAACCAGTTTGGATCATGAACATGATCACCAATGTGGACATGATGCTTGAAACAGACGCGGAAGCACAAAAGCTGCTGGAATTATGTATGGTGAGGATGCCAAACCAAAACATTACAAAAGAAGAAGCCAGGAAAATACTTGAATTCATGCGCAGCAATGACGGCGTGAAGTAAATAAAACAACAAACAGCCAACGGAATAGTTAACACACATTTTTAAACACTGCTAAATAAATTTTATGAAACATTATCATCCTAAATCAATTATTCCGCTGCTGTTTGCAATAGCCGGTTTGCTATGGATGCAGGGCTGCAGACCAAAAGGAACACAGTCTGCAGTTAGTGGCGATGCTGCTGCCAAAGTATATGTTGCACCAGGTAAATACGATGAATTCTACAATTTTGTATCCGGTGGTTTTAGTGGTCAGATGTCTGTTTATGGTATACCCTCCGGCCGCCTGTTTCGTGTTATCCCCGTTTTTTCTGTTGACCCCGAAAAGGGCTGGGGATATAGCGAAGAAACAAAACCCATGCTGAATACATCTCATGGATTTGTACCCTGGGACGACCTTCACCATATAGCACTGTCTGTTACCAGCAGTGAACATGACGGACGCTGGGCCTTTGGCAATGCCAACAATACGCCCCGTATCGCCCGCATTGATCTAAAAACGTTCCGTACTGCCGAGATCATAGAAATACCAAACAGTGCCGGTAATCACTCTTCCCCTTTCATTACTGAAAACTCAGAGTACGTGGTGGCTGGTACCCGGTTCAGCGTACCAATTGGTGACAAACTTGATGTGCCTATTAATACCTATAAAGATAATTTCAAAGGGACCGTAAGTTTTATCGGCATAGATAAAGCAAGTGGTGAAATGAATATCGCTTTCCAGATACTGACCCCTGGTATCAACTTCGACCTGGCCCGTGCCGGTAAAGGGAAATCCGCTGGCTGGTTCTTCTTCAGTTGTTACAATTCAGAAAAAGCGAACACGCTGCTGGAAGTGAATGCATCGCAAAAAGACAAAGACTTCATTATGGCCGTGAATTGGAAAAAAGCAGAAGAATACGCCAAAGCCGGAAAAGGGCTAAAGAAGCAAGTGAAATATGCACATAACAAATATTCTGACAAAACTCATACAGCCACTTCCACAATTATAAATGAAGTGCTTATGCTTGATCCTAAGGATTGTCCGGATATGATCTATTTTATGCCCTGTCCCAAATCACCGCATGGCTGCGATACAGACCCTACCGGGGAGTACATTGTAGGTAGTGGCAAGCTGGCCGCTACAATACCTGTGTTCTCATTTACTAAAATTCAGGCTGCTATTGCTGCAAAGAACTATGATGGTGAATACGATGGTATCCCGGTATTAAAATATGAAGCTGTATTACATGGCGAAGTTCAAAAGCCCGGTCTTGGGCCCCTGCACACAGAATTTGATGGTAAAGGCAATGCATACACATCCTTCTTTGTATCGTCTGAAATCGTAAAATGGAGCATCAAAGACCTGAAAGTATTAGACCGGGTGCCAACCTATTATTCTATTGGTCACCTCTGCGTACCTGGCGGGCCCACCAGCAAGCCACACGGCAAATATGTGATTGCCTATAACAAGATCACCAAAGACCGCTACCTGCCCACCGGCCCGGAGCTTACACAAAGTGCCCAGCTCTATTCCATTGATGGCGATAAGATGAAGTTGCTGCTCGACTTTCCAACCATAGGCGAACCACACTATGCAGAAGCTATTCCAGCATCATTGATAACCAAGAACAGTCAGAAAATATTCAAGATCGAAGAAAATGAAAATCCTTATGCGGCTAAAGGAGATAATTATGCCAGGGTGGAGCGTAAAGGAAATGAGATTCATGTATACATGACATCCATCCGCTCACATTTTACACCTGATAATATTGAAGGAGTGAAACTCGGAGAAACTGTGTATTTCCACGTAACCAATCTCGAACAGGACTGGGATGTGCCACACGGCTTTGCCGTGAAAGGCGCTAATAATGCGGAACTGCTTATCATGCCGGGAGAAACTCAAACCCTGAAGTGGACACCTGAGAAAGCCGGCGTATATCCCATGTATTGCACTGATTTCTGCTCTGCCCTGCACCAGGAAATGCAGGGGTATATACGGGTAAGTCCTGCAGGAGCCAACGTACCGCTCATCTTCAGCACCGGAAATACCGTACCTGCCGCAACAACCAAAGACACAGTACCAGCAAAAACAAAATAAAAACGATCAGCAAACTGCTTAAAGACAATGAACTGGTATCATCCAAAATCATCACTAAAATGCCTGTTATGAAAAAAATAATGACCCTGCTGACCACTACAGTTTTCATGATGGCAGCTTGTAATAATAATGAAAACAAGACTGACGAGGCTACCACCAACCAGGTAAATATATCGGCCGGACAGGAAGCCGTAAAAGATGATGAATCTGCAAAAGATGTTGTGAAGATAGCCGTAGGTTCAAAAGATCACACAACATTAGTGACTGCATTAAAGCAGGCGGAACTGGTAACTTCTCTTTCCAATGCCGGACCATTTACTGTATTTGCACCAACCAATGCAGCCTTTGAAAAATTACCGGCTGGTACGGTAGATGCATTGATGAAAGATGACAAAAAAGCTGACCTCCAAAACATACTTCAGTACCATGTGGCTGTAGCTGGCTATAAAACTGAAAATATGAAAGACGGACAGGTCATTGGGATGGCAAACGGAGACAATATCACACTATCCGTAAAAGATGGCAAGATCATGGTGAATGGAACCGCTACTATAATAGCAACTGTTCCTGCCAGCAACGGGATTATACACATAATAGATGCAGTGCTTTTGCCTCCGGCAAAAAAATAGCTGATCTTTTTTCATTGTACACTTTCTTCCGGGGTGTAGTGCCCCGGAAGTTTTTAACTCCTCAAAATGACCAACAAACTCAGTGTCACCTCAAGAATACTGGTAGCCTTTGCCTCCGGCGCTCTGATTGCTGTATTTTTTTTACCTGCCTGGCGCATCGACCTGTTTGCCCCTCAATACCCGGAGGGGTTAACTATGAATATTTGGATCAATGGCCTATCTGGTGATGTGGATGTGATCAACGGCCTCAACCACTACATTGGAATGAAACATATCACTGTCGAAATGTTTCCTGAATTCAAGTTCTTACCTTATGTGGTCGGCTTTTTCATGCTCTTGGGACTGACAGTTGCTGTAACGGGCAGCAGAAAGTTTCTGCTGGTATATTTGGGCCTCACGGTACTCGGCGGTGCATTGGCAATGTATGATTTTTATAAATGGGGGTACGACTATGGACACAATCTTGATCCCACTGCTCCTATACAGGTACCTGGTTTATCTTATCAGCCTCCGCTGTTCGGTCATAAACGCTTATTGAATTTTGATGCCTATTCGTTCCCCGATGTGGGAGGATGGGTGGTAATAGCCGCTGCCATGCTTGCTTTTGGTGTTTGGTTTGCCGAATGGTACCACCAGCGCAAGGCTGCCAGGAAAACGAAGAACACTATACTGGCTGTTCCTGTCATTTTTGCCCTGCTTTTCCTGTCATCCTGCTCTGCACAACCGGAACCCTTTAAGTATGGATCAGATATTTGCCACACCTGCAAAATGGGAATCATCGATCCGAAGTTTGGCAGCGAAATAATTACCAAAAAAGGTAAAGTCTACAAATTCGACGATGTCATTTGTATGAACCGCTTTATCAAATCAGGCACCCTGGAAGAAAAGGATATCAAACAAACCGTGGTTATCAATTTTGAAAAACAAAATGATTTTCTGGATGTACATAAATTATTCTTTGTAGTAGCGGCAGAAGTACGAAGCCCGATGGGTAGTAATGCAGCGGCATTCGTTTCCAAAGAAGCGGCTGAAAAATTCAATCAAACTAAAAAAGGCCTGGTACTTAACTGGCAGGAATTATCTGTCAAACTGGACTAGCAAATGCGGATAATACTAACGATAATACTGACAAGCTTTTTACTGCCGTCTGCCGGAAGAACAATAATCGTTGGGCCGAATCAATCAATTCGCTCATTAAAAAAAGGAATTGAACAGGCAAAAGACAAAGACAGTATCATCTTATTAGCCGGTGTGTACAAAGAAGGCAGCATCACCCTTACCAAATCACTTACCATCACCGGGCAGAACAACCCGGTACTGGACGGAGAAAATAAATACGAGATACTGCTTATCAGCGGGAAGCATATCATTATCCGCGGGATCACTTTTCTAAACTCCGGCTATTCAGCCATGAACGATTTCGCTGCTGTCAAACTGGTAGACTGTTCAAATATTACCATTGAAAATAATACAGTACGGAATGCCTACTTTGCCATTCATATTTCCAATACGGCCTTTGCAGTTATCCGCAACAACCGGATAATCGGCTCCCCCTTATCTGAGCAAATGACAGGAAATGGCATCCATCTCTGGAAATCCAAGAATGCCACCATAGAAAAGAACAGTATTCAGGGGCACCGGGATGGCATCTACTTTGAATTTGTAACAAGATCTCTCATCGTTGACAACCAGAGTGAAAAGAATATCCGTTACGGCCTTCACTTTATGTTTTCTAATGATGACAGCTATTACCGGAATACTTTTCGCAATAACGGGGCCGGCGTGGCAGTCATGTATTCCAAAAAAGTAACAATGGCTGGTAACCACTTTGAACAAAACTGGGGCCCTTCGTCTTACGGCATCCTGTTGAAAGATATTACCGACAGCGATATCCGGCTGAACACCTTTTATAAAAATTCTGTTGGTATACACATGGAAGGCAGCAGCCGCATAGTAATACAAAAGAACAGCTTTGATGAAAATGGGTGGGCATTGAAAATACAGGCCAGCTGCGACGATAATGTTTTTCATTACAACAATTTTACCGGGAACACTTTTGATGTGGGAACCAATGGCACCATGGTCTTAAATGAATTTATCAATAACTACTGGGACAAATACGAAGGCTATGATATTAACAGGGATGGTATCGGCGATGTACCCTACCATCCTGTAAGTATGTACTCGATGATAGTACAGCAAAACCCTTATGCATTGATACTGCTCAGAAGCTTTACCGTATCCTTACTTGACAAAGCAGAAAAAGCAATACCCAGCCTCACCCCGGAACACCTGCTGGATAACAAACCGATGATGAAACAAATAACCTTATGATCCGTATTGAACATATAAATAAAAGGTTTAAAAAATTACAGGCATTGGAAGACATCAATGCTGAATTTCACAAAGGCCAGGTCATCTCGCTCATCGGGCCCAACGGCTCCGGCAAGACCACTCTTATCAAACTAATATTGGGAATGGTGCGGCCTGATACCGGGAAGATACTGGTGGATGATAAACTAATAGACAACGACCCTGTCTACCGGCAAAAGATCGGCTATATGCCACAGATCGGCCGCTACCCCGACAATATGAAGATTGGACAATTGTTCAAAATGCTGATGCAGATAAGAAACAAAGAGGAGGTGAGCTTAGACAAAGCATTAATAGAACAATTTGAATTGGAAAAGATATTTGAAAAACCCATGCGGACATTAAGCGGTGGCACCCGCCAAAAGGTAAGCGCCGCTATTGCCTTCCTCTTTGATCCGCCCATACTGATCCTTGATGAACCTACAGCAGGCCTTGATCCGCTGGCTTCTGAGATACTCAAAGAAAAGATCATTACAGAAAAAGAAAAGAGTAAACTGATCCTCATCACCTCCCATATCCTGAGCGACCTGGATGACCTCACCAGCCATATCATGTACATGCAGGAAGGGAAAATGCTCTTCTTAAAAGAAATAGAAGCCCTGCAGGAAGAAACAGGCGAAGTACGTCTCGGCAAAGCTATTGCCCGCATCATGAAAGGCGAAAAACTTACCAGCGAATGGATTGATAAAATGCTTCAAAAGAAAAGCGACGAGCGGATAATATAATCAACCGGCTATGATAAAACTTTCCAAATATGTACTGTACGATATACTGAGAAGCAGGATAATCCTCGCTTATACCCTCTTTCTTTTTATCGTATCACTAAGCATGTTCCAGATGGAAGAGAACAGCAGCAAGGCCATGCTTAGTTTGCTGAACATTGTATTGATAGTATTACCATTGATAAGCCTTGTCTTTACCACCATCCACTATTACAACTCGTATGAGTTCATCGAATTGATGCTTTCCCAGCCACTCAGCCGCACCCGGATATTGCTGAGTGAGTTTGTCGGTGTAAGTATATCCCTGCTCAGCGCTTTCTTTATTGGCGCCGGCGTACCAGTGCTTCTGTTTGCAGCCAACGATACCGGATTTGCCCTCCTGTTCGCCGGTGGTGCGTTAACGCTGGTATTTACCTCCATAGCGTTCCTCGCCGCCGTTTATGCCAGAGATAAAGCAAGAGGGATTGGTTTTGCACTGTTACTCTGGTTTTATTTTGCATTGATATATGACGGCCTTGTGCTGCTCATACTTTTTTCTTTCAGCGATTATCCGCTGGAAAAACTGACCCTTGTCTTATCCGCCCTCAACCCGATCGATCTTGGCCGCATCTTCATCATGTTGCGCATGGATATCGGCGCCTTGATGGGATACACAGGCGCTTTATATAAAGATTTCTTCGGCAGCGGATCTGGTATCCTGTTTACAGTAGGCATCATGATGCTTTGGGTAGTATTGCCACTATGGCTGGCCGTCCGGAAATTTAAAAGAAAAGACCTCTGACAATTTTATAATACCTTAAAAAAACAGTATGAATGAGATTACCGAAAAAAGCCTGGCACAGATCGTAACAAATAACCACCGGGCCGCCGCCGTCTTTGAAAAATATCACCTGGACTTTTGCTGCAAAGGAAAACGAAGCCTCATGCAGGCCTGCGAAGAAAAACAGTTGAATATAACAGAAATAGTTGCTGAACTCAATATGGCTGAACAGCACAACAGTGCCAAAGCCGTGATCGATCTTAACCAACAGTCTTTATCTCAACTGGCGGACCATATAGTAACCCACCACCACCAGTATGTAAAGAATGAAATGCCCGCTATTGCCGGGTACTTACAGAAAATAGCAGCCAAGCACGGCAGCCGCCATCCGGAAATGCTGAATGTATTTGAAGTATTCACAGCACTGAAGGAAGAAATGGATATGCATATGCATAAAGAAGAAGCCGTATTATTCCCCCGAATCAAAGAAATGGAAGCCTTGTTGACAGCCGGCAACCAGCCCACTGTACAGGTCACTTACCTCAAAGCTCCCATCGGGATGATGGAGCAAGAACATGATCATGCCGGCACTGCTATGGCAGCAATCAGAGAACTAACTGGCAATTACATATTGCCGGAAGATGCCTGTACCACCTATAAATTATCTTTTGCGGCATTAGAAGCATTTGAAAGAGACCTCCACCAGCATATCCACCTTGAAAACAACCTGTTGTTTCCAAAAGCACTGGATATGTTTAAACAAATTGAGACAGTACAATATAACTGATCTGCATAGGTTATTCCTGGCTAAGGAGGGTATTCTGCTGACCACCATCATCTCTTTTATCTATCGCTGTCATTCTTTCATCATGCCGCGGCATACTACCTTGTAAATGAAAATAGAGTATAACAGTAGCAGCAGCGCAAGAAATGTGGATATGGACTGGATGGGCCCTGAGGGGCGGCCCCCGTCTGCATCTTGATGGCGGGGGCTTTTACCTTTATACCTGTTATCAATTGTGTCTGTATGAGTCAGTTGATTCGCCATATAAACGCCAGGAGCAAGAAAGCAAATACTGCTAAAGTAAAAGTAACTGCTCCCTCTCTTTTCAGCATAGATGAAAAGCCCCAGGAGTATGTAGTATATATCACGGCCCCGGGCCTGCAGCGTAAGGATATCAGTATTAGCCTGCATCAGCAACAACTCACGATCACTGCGGAAAAACAACAGCCCTTACATTGTATTTTACCGGGAACAACAGAAAACCTCTCTCATTGGTCCAACACACTCACCCTGCCCATAGATGCTGATACGCTGATGACAGCCGCTGAATACCACAATGGCGAATTACAGATACATATCCCGAAAGGAACAGCCGGACATACCAGTTCTCCGGTAGAGGTCTTTGTATATTGAAAGCGGATAAAGATATCCGGGATTAGTCCATTGGCCGTTCGTAGCTCTTCCCCTTTTTTATAATAACAACCCCTTCTGAAGTATTGAACTTTGTTCGCACAAAAGAATTCATTTCATAATTCAGTTTCCGTTTGACGGAAAAATGAAGATGCGGTCGTAATACAAACCCGGTTGCCCCGCTCAACCCTATTTGCTGCCCTTTGGATACAGCCCCGCTTTTTACCAGCACTCCATTCTTTTGCAGATGCCAGTAACAACCAAAACTGCCATCACTATGCTTTATCATGATGTAATTCGCTTTATTCTTATACTTACCCAATGGTCCTCCCTCATCACTATTGTCCTTATATGCATACACAACACCTTCCCTCGCTGCATGAACAGGCGTTCCGGTCGGCATCCGAAAATCAATGGCTGCAATATGACGGTGGGAAAACAAGCCGCCGTATCCTTGTACTACCTTGTACTTACTTCCTTTTTGGTAAGGCAACTCATATACATAAGTATCAAGATTATCCGTAACACGGGTGCTGACAGAGAAGAACAGGAAAAGTGCAAGCACAATAACAAGAACAACAATAACCATTATTTTAGCCACCCGCAGGAAGCGCTTCGCTCTTGCCATTCGTTATAGAAGAAAATGTTTTAAAAAGAAGCCATCCGCAGCTCCGGCATTGCTTTCATTCTTCACTTTGCATACCAGTAGCTAGTACAGTAAATTCTTCAGCTTCTCAATGTTGGCAATGATGATCTTGCCTTCTTTGATCTCAATAAGTTTTTCTGATTTAAAATCACTCAGCGTACGGATAAGGGATTCCGTAGCAGTGCCTACATAGTGGGCGATGTCTTCCCGTGATATTTCAATGGGTCTGTTCTCCCCCGCTGTATTGAATTTGCCGTGAATGTCCACCAGTGCCTTGGCCACCCGCTTACGCAGGGAACTATAGGCCAGGCTCAGCAGCCGCTCCTCTTTCTCTTTCACGTTTTGGGTAATGATACGGATGAATTTAGCCGCCACCGATATATCCCCTTCGATCATTTGCTGAAAATCATCCCGGGGTATCTGGATGATCTCTGTTTCCTCCAGCGCCGCTGCCGAGTCATCATAATTCTTCTCCTCGATCAGTGCCGGGTAGCCGATAAAATCACCATCACTGTACAGGTCGGTAATGTATTCCTTACCATCCTCATGCGTTTTAAAGCCTTTCACCTTCCCCTTCACCACATAATATAAGAAGCGGGGACGTTTGCCTTCGCTGTAGATAGATTGCTTTTTGGAATAGAGTTCGGAATTGTAATTGTCCAGATCAAATTTGATCATGCCGCTGGCCCGCAGGTCATTAGCCAGTTCACTGAGTCCTTTGCCGCTCGCTTCATACATCTTCTGCATCACTTCCTGCTTACGCAAACGGGATTCAATAGCATTCATCAGTTCCAGTTCTTCAAAAGGTTTCGTCACATAGTCATCAGCGCCCATTTCCATGCCCTTACGCAGATCACTTCGTTCAGCTTTGGCCGTCAGGAAGATAAGCGGAATACCTTCGGTATCAGGGTTTTTGCGGAGCAGGTGCAGCACCCCATAGCCATCCAGTTCAGGCATCATGATGTCACATACGATCAGGTCAGGCTTCTGCGCCAGTGCAGCCTCCACTCCTTTCTTGCCGTTCTCCGCCGTTACGGTTTTATATCCGCCCAGTGATAATATCTCAGCTGTATTCTCCCTGATGTCTTCATTATCATCGATGATCAGTATGGTTTTTTGTGACATGCCTCTGTGTTTGGTTATAAAATGATGCAAAGTAAAAGTAATCAAATCATCGAGTTTGATAAAAATCACTTTGTCGGCTGAAGTTACTCATCCGCCCCGGGGCGGGAGGCCGCTACTTTCACCGCTTTATATTCAATTATAATATGGGTACTCCTGCCATTACCGATCAGCGCCTGCAATGCTATCACTGCGGCGAGCCCTGCCCCGATGATACCATAAAGGCCACCGGCAAAACATTTTGCTGCGAAGGCTGCAGGATGGTGTACCAGATACTGAACCAGAGCGATCTTTGCGATTACTATAGCCTCAACGAAAATCCCGGTATCAGCCAGCGTATCCATGTACGGAAAGATAAATTCGCCTTTTTAGATACGGAAAAAATACAGCAGCAACTCATCAGTTTCAGGGACGAGAAGCAAATGCATGTCACCTTCTACCTGCCCCAGATGCACTGCAGCTCCTGTTTGTACTTACTGGAAAACCTGCATCGCCTCGACAAAGGAATTATTTCCAGCAAAGTGAACTTCACCCGCAAAGAAGTGGATATTGTCTTCCTTGTAAAAGAAACCAGCCTGCGCAAAGTAGCCGAAACACTTACCAGCATCGGCTACGAGCCCTATATCAGCCTGAACGACCTGAAAGAAAAACGCCCCGCCATCAATAAAAGCATGGTGTACCAGTTGGGCATCGCCGGCTTTTGTTTTGGCAACATCATGCTCATGAGCTTTCCCGAATACCTCGGCATCGATGCCAGCGAAGTGGGATTGCGCAGCATCTTCCGCTGGGCCAATTTTGCTCTCGCCATCCCTGTATTATTATATTCAGCGCTACCTTTCTATACTTCCTCCTGGAAAAGCCTGCGGCATAAATTCCTGAACATAGATGCGCCTATAGCCCTCGCCATCATCATCACCTTCATCCGCAGTGCGTATGAAGTACTCAGCGGCACCGGCGGTGGTTATTTCGATTCTATGACGGGCATCGTATTCTTTATGCTGGCGGGAAGAATCGTACAGGATAAAACCTACCGGCAGCTGTCGTTCGAACGAGATTACACTTCTTATTTCCCCGTAGCAGTATCAGTATTGAAAGAAGATAAAGAAATTCCATCCGCATTGCCTGATATCAAGCCCGGTGATACCTTATTGATACATAATGAAGAGCTGATACCGGCCGATGGGATCCTTACCAAAGGCAAAGCCTTCATTGATTATAGTTTTGTGACAGGCGAATCCCTGCCAGTATTAAAAGAAGTGGGCGAACTCGTATATGCCGGGGGCAAACAAACAGAAGGCAACATAGAAGTACTGGTGGTAAAAGAAGTAGCACAAAGCTACCTCACCAAACTATGGAATAAAGAAGACCCGAAACAGGCCCCCGCCAAAACAGTTTCCTTTGTACACCTGCTCAGCCGCTACTTTACCTATATCGTTCTTACCATTGCCGCCACCACCGCAGTGTACTGGCAGGTAAATGATCCTTCACGGATATGGCCTGCTGTTACCGCCATCTTTATCATCGCCTGTCCCTGTGCCTTGTTATTATCCAATACATTTACCAACGGTAACATACTGCGCATCCTCGGCCGCAATCACTTTTACCTTCGCAATGCGCAGATCATAGAAGATATGGCCGTCGCCACCCATATCGTATTCGATAAGACCGGTACGCTTACCAGCACCCAGCAGCAGGATATCAGCTATACCGGCACAGAATTATCCGCTTACCAGCAGTTGCAGGTAGCCGCACTGGCCACCGGTTCTTCTCATCCATTAAGTAAGGCCCTCGCCAAACACCTGGCAAAAGGAAAACGGCTGCAGGTAAAGGGCTTCAAAGAAACCACCGGAAAAGGCATAGAAGGATTTGTCAATGATGACCTTCTCAGGATCGGCTCTTATGAATTTGTCACCGGCGACAGCACCCGCCAGCACGGCACGGCTGTTTTCATCAGTATCGAAAACAAACTGATGGGGTATTTCCTTTTCAGTAATCATTATCGGGAATCAGTCCCCTCCCTGTTACAGGAATTAAGAGGCCACTACCGGCTTTCCGTTATCTCCGGCGACAATGAAACCGAAAGAAACAACCTGCAACGGCTTTTGGGTAAAAAAGCCACCCTCCTTTTTCATCAGCAACCGGAAGACAAGCTCCGCTACATAGAGCAATTGCAGCAACAGGGTGAAAAAGTAATGATGATCGGCGACGGACTCAATGATGCAGGAGCCTTACGCCAATCGGATATCGGCATCGCTGTAGCAGAACAAACAAATAACTTCACCCCATCCAGTGATGCCATCATTGAAGCCAAACAACTGTCCCGGCTGCCAAAATTCATCCAGCTTTGCCGGGCCAACCGGCAGATCGTTATTGCCAGCTTCGTATTATCTATCGTATATAATATAATAGGACTCTTTTTTGCCGTACAGGGCACCTTGTCGCCGCTGGTGGCAGCTATCCTTATGCCCAGCAGTTCGCTCAGCATTTTGCTGCTCACGTTTGGAAGCAGCAGCCTCCTCGCCCGCCGTATGAAAATGTAAGAGTTGCCCGGACACTGAATTGTATAATAAACAGGGCCTTAGAAAAAATGGAGGCCCGGCTGAAAGAAGAAATTATACCCTCACCAGGAATGTACTTCAGAAACTGGCATCACCCCATCAATACCCCGGTTTCCGTTTCATTGAGCAAAATCAGTTGGCCGCTTGATACTTGTTATCCCCCGCAGGAAGGCAGCAAAATACTTTTACCGCTACTAAACAGCCAGAGATGAGTGTGATCATTATTTTATTGGTAGCCAGCATTTCCATTGCGGCTTTATTCCTGTTCGCTTTTTTATGGGGTGTAAAATCCGGCCAGTTTGAGGACGACTACTCTCCCTCCTCCCGCATTTTATTTGATGACAAACCTTCCTCCAAAACCAAACCACAATAACACAAATAAACAATCTCCCGATTATGCAAGTAGAAAAATTCTATTACGACAATAAGATTGTAAAGGCATTCGGATTCGCCACCGTCATCTTTGGTATCGTAGGTATGCTGGCCGGTTTATGGGCGGCCATCCAGATCTACTACCCGGCCAGTAGTCTGAATTTCGCCCCCACCACCTTCGGACGGCTCCGCCCCCTGCACACCAATGCGATCATCTTTGCATTCGTGGGCAATGCGTCATTTGCCGGTATCTACTATTCCTTACAGCGGTTGTGCAAGGCCCGTATGTTCAGCGATAAATTAAGCTGGCTGCATTTCTGGGGCTGGCAGGCCATCATTGCCGCAGCAGCCATCACACTGCTGCTCGGCAAAACCACCGGTAAAGAATACGCCGAACTCGAATGGCCTATTGATATCGCCATCACTTTAATATGGGTGGTATTCGGTATCAATATGTTTGGCACCATCCTGAAAAGAAGGGAGAAACATTTATACGTAGCCATCTGGTTCTACATCGCCACCTGGGTTACCGTGGCCATGCTGCATATTGTCAACTCCATTGAAATTCCTGTATCCGCTTTAAAAAGCTATAGCTGGTACGCCGGTGTGCAGGATGCCCTGGTACAATGGTGGTACGGGCACAATGCCGTAGCCTTCTTCCTCACCACACCAGTACTGGGATTGATGTATTACTTTTTACCAAAAGCAGCCAACAGGCCGGTATATTCCTACCGCCTTTCCATCATACACTTCTGGGCTTTGATATTTATCTATATATGGGCAGGGCCACACCACTTGCTGTACACCGCATTGCCCGATTGGGCACAATCACTCGGTGTTGTATTCTCCATTATGCTCATCGCACCCAGTTGGGGCGGTATGCTCAATGGATTGTTTACCCTCCGCGGTGCGTGGGATAAAGTACGGGAAGATCCTGTTTTAAAATTCATGGTAGTCGCCATCACCTGCTATGGTATGAGCACCTTTGAAGGACCACTGCTCAGTCTTAAAAGTGTGAATGCTATCTCTCACTTCAGCGACTGGACCATCGCCCACGTACATATCGGCGGATTAGGATGGAATGGCTTCCTCGCCTTCGCCATCCTTTACTATATGATCCCCAAAATGTGGGGCACTAATTTATACTCAAAGAAACTGGCCACCAACCACTTCTGGCTCGGTACTATCGGTATCATTATTTATGCAGTACCCCTGTACTGGGCAGGCTTTGAACAAAGCATCATGTGGAAACAATTCACCGCAGAAGGACAACTGAAGTTTGACTTCATGCAAACAGTGAATAATATCAAACCCATGTACTGGGCCCGCAGTATAGGTGGCACCCTATACCTCGTCGGTGCACTCATGATGGTGTACAACCTCTACAAGACCGTAAGACAAGGCAAGTTCATCCCCAATGAAGCTGCCGAAGCCGCACCATTAGTAAAAGAAGCATCTAAGAAAAAAGAATACTGGCACCGGGTCATTGAAAGAAAACCTGTCACCATGCTGGTACTCAGTCTTATCCTTGTTGCCATCGGTGGTTTAGTGCAAATGATACCCACCTTCCTCGTCAAATCAAACATACCCACCCTCGCAAGCGTGAAACCATACACTCCATTGGAGTTGCAGGGCCGTGATATCTACATAAGAGAAGGTTGCTACACCTGTCACTCACAAATGGTACGTCCCTTCCGGGATGAAGTAAAACGCTATGGCGAATACTCCAAAGCTGGTGAGTTTGTCTATGATCATCCGTTCCAGTGGGGCAGTAAGCGTACCGGGCCCGACCTCGCAAGAGTAGGAGGCAAATATCCCGATAGCTGGCACTACAACCACATGTATGAGCCCAGCTCAATGACAGACGGTTCATTAATGCCACGCTATATCTGGTTGCTCGATGACAATATCGATACCGCTTCCACTCCCGCCAAGATAAGGGCCATGCGCACACTCGGGGTGCCTTATCCAAAAGGCTACGACAAAATTGCCAACCGCGACCTCATGCGCCAGGCAGATTCCATCGTGGCCAACCTGAAGAAAGATAATATCCCCACCCCTGCCAATAAAGAGATCATCGCATTGATCGCTTACCTGCAGCGGCTCGGCCGGGATATAAAAGCAGAACCAAAAAAAGTAATAGCCAGCAACTAAAAACAAGACAATGAAATTCATCAACTATATAGAAAAAGTTAGCGGCGTCGACATCATGGGAATTGTATCCTTAGTAGGGTTCTTTTTATTCTTCCTGGTAATGGTCACCTGGGTATTTAAGACAAGGAAGAAAAAATTCCAGGAGATCAGCCGAATACCACTAGACAACTAAGTATTTACAAACCTAATAAGCAATTATCTATGCGCAACAAATCGAAATATATACTCGGGCTCATTGCCGGTCTCTTTATACTGTCTGTTCAGCCAGCCTGGGCAGCCGATCCGCCGGCCCCATCTGCCTTCAGCAATCCACTGGCCATTACGCTCATCGTATTGATGCTGCTCCTGCTTATCATCATTGGCATACTCGCCAATATACTGGTAGGCACCGCAGACCTCAAAGTGAAAAAGAAATTGAGCGGTGGCGGAAACAAAGTACTCAGTGTGCTCTTCCTGCTCGGCTTCTTACTCGCAGGCCCTGTACTATTTGCACAAGGCACCACGGCAGATGCACCCAAAGCAGCCAGCACCATCGGTGGCATGCCCGCCTCCACTTTCTATATCATGGCCGCAGTCATCTTTCTCGAGCTGTTCATCATCATAGCCATGCTCTTCAATATCAAGTTCCTGCTGAAGAATGAAAAAGAAAAGATCATCAGCGCTGCCGAACTCGAAGAGTATAAGAAAACAAGGCTTACCTGGTGGGATCGCTTCAATAAACTCAGGCCCGTTACCGAAGAAGCCGAACTGGACCTCGGCCATGAGTATGATGGCATCCGTGAACTGAACAACCGGCTCCCGCCATGGTGGCTGTACGGCTTCTACCTCACTATCCTCTTCGCAGCTGTTTACCTCTGGCGTTTCCATGTATCACATACCGGGCCCTCCAGCGAAGAAGAATATAACCGTTCAGTAGTACGGGCAGAACTGAAAATAAAAGAATACCTGAAGACAAAAGGGGATGCCGTAGATGAAAATAATGTCACCCGCCTTACAGATGCCGCCGACCTGGCAGAAGGTAAAGTGATCTTCGAAAAATCTTGCGCCACTTGCCACCTTCCAACAGGCGCCGGTCTTACAGGGCCTAACCTTACCGATAACTACTGGCTGCATGGTAATGATGTAAAGAGCATTTTCAAAACTGTAAAATACGGGATCAATGCCATGCCACCCTGGCAAAATGCCTATTCCAATAAGCAGATCGCACAGGTGGTCAGCTACCTGAAAACATTACACGGCACCAATCCGCCAAACCC
>JAEUVL010000936.1 GCA_016786965.1 Chitinophagaceae bacterium | reverse complement strand
ACACTAAAGTAAAACTTGATCTTTGGCTCTGTTCCGCTCGGTCTTGCCGATATACTGCTGCCGTCTGCCAGGATGAATTGCAGCACATTTGATTTAGGCAGGTCGATCGTCCACTCCTCTCCTGTTTGCGGATTCGAACCTTTCTGCATTTCATAATCCAGCAACTGTACCACCGCCGTTCCATTGATCGTTTTGGGAGGCGCATTACGATAGCTCTCCATCATCGCCGCTATCTGTTGCTGGCCATCCATGCCTTTTTTCGTAATGGAGATCAGGTGCTCTTTGTAAAAACCATACTGAACATACAGATCGATCATTTTCTCGTACAGGCTCCTGCCCTTTTCTTTTTCATAGGCCGCCATTTCACAAAGCAGTGCCACAGCGCTGATACCGTCTTTATCCCGTATCTTATCACCGATCATAAGGCCAAAGCTTTCCTCTCCACCGATGATATAATTCTCTTTCCCTTCCTTCTGCCGTATCATTTCAGCGATCCATTTAAAGCCCGTAAGTACCCGGTAGCAATTCACGCCGTTACCTTTGGCAATGGCATCTATCATGGGGGTGGTAACAATGGTCGTGATCACCATATCATTCGGCTGTGCAATACCCTTCGCCTTTCTGGCCTCCATCAGGTAGTTAAAGGCCAGTACTGCCGTTTGGTTGCCATTCATCAGCACCCATTTGCCAGCGCTGTCTTTTACACCAATGGCTATACGGTCGGCATCTGGATCGGTACCGCTCAGTATGTCCGCATTCAGTTCTTCAGCCAGTTTTAATCCAAGGCTCATCGCCTCACTTTCTTCTGGATTAGGATAGGCTACTGTTGGGAAATTGCCATCCGGCACACTTTGCTCCTTTACGATATGTACATTATCAAAACCAAAACGCTTCAATACATCTGGCAATAAGGTGATACCGGTGCCATGTATCGGTGTGTACACGATCTTCAGGTCTTTATGTTTTGATATCACTTCCGGGTACACACTGAGGCTTTTTACCATTTCCATATACGCTTCATCCATTTCCTTTCCTATCAGGGTGATGTTTGCTTCGCCACCACTCCACTTTACATCATCCACTGAGGCTATCTTGTCCACTTCCTTTATCACATTCTTATCATGCGGTGGCACTAATTGAGAGCCATCATCCCAATAAGCTTTGTATCCATTATATTCTTTTGGATTATGAGACGCAGTACACACTACTCCACCCTGGCATTTCAGGTGCCGAATGGCAAATGACAGTTCCGGCGTTGGGCGAAGCGCCTCAAACAGGTAAACCTTTACTCCATTGGCTGCAAATACATTCGCAGTTGTCTCCGCAAAAAACCGGCTGTTGTTCCTGCTGTCGTGTGCTATGGCCACACTTACTCCTGATGGAAAACATTGCTTCAGGTAATTAGCATAGCCCTGCGTTGCCATGCC
>JAEUVL010000919.1 GCA_016786965.1 Chitinophagaceae bacterium | reverse complement strand
CGGATCAACCGCTTCCAGGTGAGAAGGGTTGGGCATCAGTTTCAGGTGAATGGTCTTATCATTCATCGTTTGCACTTCACTGCCGTAGCCCATGTGGTATTTTACATCGCCACTGCCCATGGTTTGGTCCATTTTAGCAGTCCCTTCAAACTCACTGAATATCTGTTCGTATGTTTTGCCCATTATATTGGCCAGCACATTCAGTCTGCCGCGGTGGGCCATGCCGATCACTACTTCATTCACCTCATTATCTGCAGCGGTATTGATAATAGCATCCAGCGCTGCAATGGTTGTTTCACCACCTTCCAGCGAAAAGCGTTTCTGTCCCACATACTTGGTGTGCAGAAACTTTTCAAACATTACCCCTTGGTTCAGCTTCTCCAGGATCCTTTTCTTTTTGTTCAACGCCAGCGGCTCCAGCATTTTCTTCTCCACTTCATTGGTAAGCCAATCCACTTTTACCTGGTCGCTGATGTATTTGAATTCCACCCCTATATGCGAAGCATAACATTTTTCCAGGTGGGCTAAAATATTACGGAGCGTAGTGGTGCCAAGTCCTATCAGGTTACCGGCATGAAAAGTAGTGTCCAGGTCGGCTTCAGTAAATCCAAAGAAAGATAATTCGATATTGGCCCCCCGGTCTTTGCGGGTGCGGATGGGATTGGTCTTGGCCAGTAAATGGCCTTTGTTTCGATAGCCCAGTATCAACCGGTAAGCCCTGATCTCTTTCATCCAGTCGATGGCCGATTCAGATGAACTTGAAAGTGGGGTCGGTTGCTCTGTTGGTGGTATTGCTTTTATCGTTTCTGTTGGGGCTGTAGCCTTTCCATTGCCGTTTACTGCCGCATTGCTGATGGCAAAATCAAACCCCTCGAAGAATTTCTTGAAATCAGGATCAACGCTGTCCGGATTTTTTAAAAATTCCTGGTAAAGACTTTCGATATACTGCGGGTGCTGACTGGTAATGTACTGGATGTCTTTCATACTTCAACGCTCAACATTTATTATTAAAAACGGGTTGGCAAATCTACGGATTTTGAGGGTAAAGGAGGAGGGCATTAAAAAGGGATAACAAGCATCCAAATTCGTACCTTACTGTACAATTCACTTCATGAAACTGCTCTTGATCCTTTTAGCCTTTATTATTCCCCGGCATTATCAAACTGCTGCTGTTCCAACTATTGATGTACCAGCAACAAAGACTTCTGGCGTTCCCCCGGTCAGTCTGAACACTGATGATAGTCTCGATATCAAGATCGGCCAAATGATCATCTTTGGCTTTTACGGCACCCATATTGATAAAAATGACCTCGTGTACAAGGCCGTAAAAGAAGGAAAGGTGGGAAGCATTCTGATCTATGGCCGGAATATAGCCCGCCAGAAAACCAGCAGCACCCTGAAAAATCTCATCACCGCCTTTCAAAAAGCAGCTCCTATCCCCCTTTTTGTGAGTATTGACCAGGAAGGCGGCTTGGTGAACCGTTTACCCGATTCGCTCGGCTTTCCGGCCATGCCGTCAGCCTATTTTTTAGGATCTAAAAATGACCCCGGACGCACCAAGTACTATAGTGATAACATTGCTTATACACTTTCACGACTGGGCATCAATCTGAACTATGCCCCGGTGCTCGACCTGCACAATTCCAATTGCCCGGTAATGGGGGCCCGGGAACGTTGCTTTTCCCCTGATCCTGAAGAGGTGGCTAAACAGGCTTCCATTGTTATCAGCTCACATGATTATTTCAGAGTTCACACGGTGCTGAAGCATTTTCCCGGTCATGGCAATTCCACGGCCGATTCCCATTTTGGGGTGGCAGATGTAACAAATACCTGGAAATGGGAAGAGATAACCCCATACAAAACACTAATTGATAATAACCAGGCGGATGCGATCATG
>JAEUVL010000668.1 GCA_016786965.1 Chitinophagaceae bacterium | reverse complement strand
CAGGACCTGGCCGACAAACCGGGCATTTCAGCCTTCGCTCTCTGCAAGGACTTTAAATAATCTTTGGAGCTAAACAGGATGTTTTTAATGCCTGCTTGGTATAAGTTTGCATCCTTATGCTACCCGTTATTTATTATTGTTATGATGCTTACTGCGGCTGGTGCTATGGCTTCAGCCCGGTCATTAAAAAGCTGGCAGATACTTACAAAAATCAACTGATGTTTGAAGTATTGTCCGGCGGCATGATACCGGCAGAGAACCCCAAGCCTATTTCCGCCACTGCCGGTTATATCAGCAGCGCCTACAAACGGGTGGAAGAAATGACGGGTATTGAATTCGGCCAGGATTATCTCTGGCATATATTCCACCCGGAAGAAAGCGACTGGTTTCCCCATTCCGAAAAAGCGGCCATCGCCCTGTGCATTTTTAAAGAATTATATCCGGAACAGCAGGTAGCTTTTGCTGCCGATCTTCAATACTCATTACATTTTGAGGGTCGTGACCTTACAGATGATGAAGCATATCGCCACCTGCTGGAAAAATACCATATCAGCCCGGATGATTTTTATAAGAAACTGCACGAAGAAGATTACAAAGACAAAGCACATCACGAGTTTGCACTGTGCAGACAATTACAGGTTACTGGCTTTCCGCAGGTGCTGATACAAACAGCAGAACAAAAATTTTATTTATTGTCAAAGGGGTTTACCGACTTTGCGACTATTCATTCACGACTTGAAGCAGTGCTGAATGAAATATAAAACTCCGCTTCTTAATTTAAAACTCGCACATGATACTTACCATCACATTGAACCCCTGTATAGACAAAAGCTCCAGGGTGGAAAAAATGAAACCTGAAAGCAAATTGCGCTGTACAGAGGTAGTAAATGAACCCGGCGGTGGTGGCATCAATGTAAGCAAGGCCCTGAAAAAATTAGATACCCCTTCAGTTGCCCTGTTTCCCGCCGGCGGACATAACGGCAATATGCTATGTTCACTGCTGAAAGAGGAAGGCATTTTATTCCATGCAGTGGATACCAAAACTGAAACAAGGGAAAACTGGATCGTATTGGAGACCTCCACCAACAACCAGTTCCGTTTTACATTTCCCGGAAGAGAAGTGCAGGAAGAAACCATCAAAACAATGGTGGAGCAGATCCGTTCTTTTGCCCCTTCGTTTGTAGTGGCCAGCGGCAGCCTGCCTCCGGGTTTACCAGATTACTTTTATGGCTTAATAGTAAAGAATGCTGCTGCAGTTGGCGCCAAATGCATTGTTGACACCAGCGGCCCCGCATTACAGGCATTAAAAGGCAAACATGCTTTCCTGATAAAACCCAACATTGGTGAGTTATGCAAAATGCTGAACGTAGATTGGCTGGATAAAAATGAAGTACCCGATGCGGCGCAACAGGCCATTGCAGATGGCTTTGCAGAGGTCATTGTTATTTCAATGGGGCCGGAGGGTGCCTGGTTGGTAAGCAGCGATCAGCGGTATTTTGCAGCGGCACCGGCGGTAGAGAAAAAAAGCACCGTTGGTGCCGGCGACAGTATGGTGGCTGGCATTACATATTTTCTGCAAAAAAACAAATCGCTGAAGGAAGCACTTCGGTTTGGCGTGGCTTGCGGCAGTGCCGCCACGATGAACGATGGCACACAGTTATTCAACATGGCAGATGCAGAAAGATTATATGCCGGTATCAATACATAATAAACTGGTTCAATGAAAACAGATATAAAGAACAGGGAAGACCTTTTAGCGCTCATGACCAGGTTTTATGAAAAACTGCTGGCAGATGATTCCATCAGCTACCTTTTTACTGATATAGCAAAGATCGATCTGCCCCATCACCTGCCGATACTGGTGGACTTCTGGGATTCCATCTTGTTCCAGTCAGACACCTATCAGAAAAATGCGATGCAGCCGCACTTAAGCCTGCACCGCCAGTCTCCATTACAAAAACATCATTTTGAGACCTGGCTTCGCTATTTTAAAGAAGCTGCAGACGAACTGTTTGAAGGGGAAAAAGCATTTATTGCTAAAGAACGGGCTACCAGCATTGCCACCGTAATGCAGATAAAGATCAGCCAGTTAGATTAAGCATCCCGGTTTCATCCTCCATTTTTCCATATTCATCGCTTATTTTTTTGCTTACAAAGCAGGACTTTGTACCTTCTATCCCTAAAAAATTTCTTATGAAGCAACAACTACTGACTTTAATTGCAGCAGCCTTTCTGATCGCTGCTTGCAACAATGAGAAAAAGACAGAGGAGGGTAAAAAAGAACCAACCACGGGCGAAACAAAAATGGAAGGTGATGGTGCTAAAGCTACCATTCCCCCGGCACCCACAGATTCAGCAGGACAAGCTGAAATGATGAAAGCCTGGCAGGATTTTGCCACCCCCGGTCCCGAACATGCCTGGATGGCTAAATCTGCCGGTACCTGGGTTTGTGATTCTGTAAAGCAATGGATGGATCCCTCTCAACCACCTACAACCGCAAAGGCAACAGATGTGGTTACAATGGCAATGAACGGACTCTATCAAATGACCGACTTCAGCACCACCATGATGGGCATGCCTATGCAGGGGCATGGTATTATGGGCTTTGATAAAGTGAAAAAGAAGTTTGTGCTGAGTTGGGTGGATAATATGGGTTCGGGCATTGTAAGAATGGAAGGTGCCTATGATGAGGCAAGCAAAACACTTAATATGAGCGGCAAGCAATCGGATCCCGGCAGAAAAATGGAAACAGATATCCGCCAGGAGTTAAAATTCCATGATGACGGCAGCTATACTATGTCAATGTATGGTACCGGGCATGATGGAAAAAGCGAACAGAAATTCATGGAAGGAACTTTCAAAAGAAAGAAATAACTCAGCTGATCAATTACTTGTCCGGCTAAACCGTCATTCACCAAAAACCACGGCTTTCCGTGGTTTTTTTGTGTGACCACTTTTTTATTATCTTTGATCTTTATTTCTTACACAAGATGTAGAAACTACTCTCTCCGCACTGGCTGTCCAGTCAAAATAAGCTGCTTTCTGATCCCTCAGCCGGATTCTCTTTTATCATTATCTTTAATACAGTTAAACCAAATAGCTCCCTCTATATGAAAAGTTGGAAAAATCTTTTTGTCAAAAATGACGAGGCGGATAAAGAATCCTCTGCCCAGCCTTCAACAGGTGGTTTTAGTTTTCCTGCCAATAGCGGTGCATCCAGCCAACCAGCTCCTTCTTTTGCTGCTACGAGTGGGGTAGATCAGGCTGTGGTAAACGAAGTACTGGCCGTATATGAAAAAGGTATCGATTCTATCAATATGCCCGGCTATGATTTCTACGAGTTTTACAAAGCCGTAAGCTCCATTCCACACGCCAGTGAGCAGGCCTATCTTATGGCATTTCAAATGGCAAAATCAATGGACAGCAACCTTACCCCGCAAAAGCTGGTTACGGATGCAGAATTTTACATCAGTAAGATTAATGAGGTGCATAACCAGTACACCATGCAGGGGCAGCAAAAGATCAACTCGCTGGATGCTAAAAAGAACGACGAAAAGAATAAGCTGACACTCGAGATCAATAATGCCACTCAACAAGTAAACCAATTGCGGAACCAATTGCAGGCGCTTGAGTCGGAGATCAACCAGAAGCGAATTCGTCTGACTTCGGTAGATAACGAATACCTGCCGCAGGAGAATTCGATCCGTGATAAACTGATGGCCAATGATAATGCCAAGCAGATAAGCATCTTGAAGCTGACCAATGTAAAAGACAGTATTCAAAAATTCATTAAGTAATTTAAACCTAAGCATACAATGGCACATGAAAGCAACAAAGTGATGGAACTGCCTATTTTGAAACACTTTTCAAAAGGCGAAATTTCCCTGAACCCCCAAAACTGGCGGAAAGGTGAAAAAGGAATCGCTATGGTAGCGGGTCTCGTCATCCTGGGAACAGTAGCCTGGGGCCTTTACCAATTCATTCTTCCGATTGTTTTTACCTGGATTGGAAAAACATTGGGCGCTATTTCCGTGGCCGTATTAGTAATTGGTTTTTTCATTATGCTCCCCGTCATAATCAAAGGATTTAAAAAACTGGCCCGCGGCCTGCATAAAATGCTTATCCGCTACGACCCTTTCGGTGAACTGGCCGAGCAAAAAGAAAAGATGGTGGAGAACCGCAATCGTTTTAAAGAAGCCAAAGCAAAAATTAAAGCGATTAAAAGCAATATGGAATCTGAATCGCTGAAAGCAGAAAAAGAAGCCAAAGAATACCAGGAAACGGTTGTAACCATGCAGGCAAAAGCTGAAAGCCTGAAAAATAAAATTACTGTGCTGGACACCACCAAAGGGGCGGTTGCCAAAGAAACAGACGAATATGTGGAACTGCAGACCAACCTGATGAGGACACTTAGCGAAGCCCAGCGGGTAAGCCATATGCTTAATCAAAGTACCGGCCTCGTGCGCAAGTATGGCAGCCGTGCCCATGTAATTGGCAAACTGGACCGCAAGTTAAACATGGTGGACACTGCTATGGAGATCAAGATCGCCGATTTTGATGTAAGTATAGATATGCTTAAAAAGGAATACGCTTTTGCGCAGGCAGCCAGGGAAGCTACTGAACAGGCAAAATCAGCTATGCTTTTTACCAAAAGCTGGGAACTGGAGTATGCCCTGGATGTGGTTACCAATACGATCTCCATGGATATAGCTAATACTAAAGAAAATCTGCTTGACCTGGACTCACTTACCAGCCAGTATTCGCTGGATAGTGACGAACTTTACTCCCGGTTGGATAAACTGGCTGACCAGATCAAAACAAACAGCTATGATGTACCTGATTCTCAAAAATACAATAACCCCAACTACAAGCTGACCGGAAAAGATAAAATGGAAAGCGGTGGATTTGGTGATATTTTCAATTCTTAAAAGAAATAATACTTATAAAAATGAAATGGTCTAAACTAACGTTTCTCTCAAAAGCCTTAATTACTCTTGTTGTTGCCGGTGGTGTAGGCGCAGCAGTGTATTTTCTTTCACCCGGCCTGCGGACATCCGAGTCCAAAAAACTGGATAAACTGGAAGTAACAGATAAAGATGTAAACAACGTAACTACATCTGCTGAAATGCCGCTGCCATCCAGTGAAATTTCGTCCGAAGCCTCATCAAAGCCCTTGCTGAAAATAGCCGCCTATGCGTGGAATGCACAATCCGGGATCATTGTGGCAAATGGTGGTCCTAAGACCACTAAAGGCTCCCTCATGGAAAAGAACGGATTGAATCTTGAACTCATTCGCCAGGATTGGTTGACCGAACTGCGTAACCTGCAAATGAAATTTGTAGATGAATTTGATAAAGGGAATAATTTTCCAAAAGAAGGTGCTGCTGGTATCATGATAATGGGTGATGGCGTCCCTTTTTACATCAGCTCTGCCCAGCAGGCGATAGATGATAAGTATGGCAAAGGAAAATACACCCTGCAAGTAGTGGGTGCCGTAGGCCTCAGCTATGGTGAAGATAAACTGATAGGCCCGCCAAGCTGGAAAATGAACCCCCAGTCTATGAAAGGCGCTTTGATCTCCACCGTAGTAGGTGATGGTGACTGGGTGGTGGCTGTTAACTACGCTTTTGCCAATAACATTAAAGTAAACCCTGACCCAACAACGTATGATGCAGATGCAGTAAACTTTATTGCTTGTGCCAATGATGATTACATTGAAGCTTCCAAAGACCTGATCAAGTCGCAAAAAGAAGGATTTACTGTTCCTTTAAAAGAAGTGAAGGATGGTAAACTAACTGGAAAGACCATTAACAAAAAAGTAGATGGTTGCGCTACCTGGACACCCGGTGACAAAATGGTTTTTGATGAACTCACTGGATTTACTGATGTGGTTTCCACTAAAGAATTCAACAACCAGATGGCCACGGCCGTGATCATGGTAAAACAATGGGCCGAAAAGAACAAGGATATGGTGCTTAACCTCCTGAAGTCTTCTTATCAATCCAGCAACCAAATGAAACAATATGATAGCTGGAAAAGAAGAGCTGCTGAAGCTGTAACTGAAACCTTCAAGCAGGAAAATGCAGATTACTGGTATAATATGTTTAAAGGTCAGAAAGGAGAAAAGAATGGCATTTCCTATAATATGGGTGGGTCCAGGGTCTTTAACCTGGCAGATGCTAACCAGTATTTTGGTATCACTGATGGAACCAACCGTTACAAAGCTGTATACGACCAGGTGTCAAAATACCTGAAAGAATTGAACCCTGCCGGTTTTAACCAGAATGTAAAACGCATCGTTCCTTATGAGGAAGCTGTGAACCTGTCATTCTTAAAACAAATAGAAAATATTGATGCCGGTAAAGCAGATGTAGCTGACTATTCAAAGAAAGCCACCCAGCAGGTAGCATCGGGTGAATGGCAGATCAATTTTGATGTGGGCCGTGCCTCTCTTCGCCCAGAAGGGAAAGATGTACTGGACCAGGTGTACAACCTTTTGATACAAGCTGAAACATCTAAGCTTGAATTATTTGGACATACTGATAATACCGGAACCAAGGAAGGGAACTACTCTTTATCAAGGGCCCGTGCGGAAGCTGTAAAAAGCTACCTGATCCAAAGAGGTATTCCAGCCAGTCGTTTCCAGAAGATCGAAGGTTTGGGACAGGACGAGCCGGTAGCCGACAATAATTCAGACGCTGGTAAATCCCGCAACAGGAGAGTTGCGATCAACCTGTTAAACTAACAATTGCTTTATATGCTAAAGAAATGGTTTCGGCCTTTTGAGAAGATAGATCTGAAGCAGAAAATGACCATTATTGGTATATGGATAGCATTGGTACTGGGGTATTGGTTTTATGCCTCCTTAGGTTCAAAGCATCTCTTTCCCACACCGGCACAGGTATGGGAAGGCATGCAGTCCCTTTATAACGAAGGACTGGTGGTGCACATAGGAAGTTCACTAGGTCTTTGCTTACAGGCAGCCGTTATCTCTCTTTTGATCTCACTTTCGATAGTTTATTTATCGCCGCTACCGGCTTTAAAGCCGGTAGCTGTTTTCTTCAGCAGGTTGCGTTACCTGCCACTCACCGGTATTACATTTTATCTAACCATGCTGGTGAGTGGTGCCCGTACCATGCAGGTGTGGGTATTGGTCGTATTTATGAGTTTGTATTTCATCACCTCTTTACTCGCTGTATTAAAAGATATTCCTGCTGATGAGATAAACCATGCCCGCTCGCTGAAATGCAGCCGCTGGGAAATTTTGTGGGAAGTAATTATAAAAGGTCGTCTTGACTATGTGCTGGATGTACTCCGTCAAAACCTTGCAATCATCTGGATGATGTTGGTAACAGTGGAGTCCATACTGGTGGCAGCTGGCGGACTGGGTGTTTTAATAAAGAACAGCGACAAATTTGCTAACCACGGTCGTATCGTGGCACTGCAGATCATCATCCTGCTGATCGGGCTGCTCTTAGATTGGATATTGCATGTTATCAGAAAGGGACTATTTCGTTATTCAACCTATTAATTTTTTATGGCGGCCAAATACGAACAAAAGGATACGATTCTCCATGTAGAAAATCTCAGCATTGTATATGGTGAGAAAGTTATTATTTCCAATATAGGTTTCACTGAAAAGAATACGGTGCGGCCCGATAAGCCACAAGGTCAGACCATTGCATTCCTTGGCCGTTCTGGCAGAGGTAAGTCCACTTTGTTCAGAGCATTGACAGGATTGGAAGAGCCTACCACCGGTATGGTACTGATCCCTGATTTTGAAAAGCCAATAGTAAACGGACAGCAGCCTGCCAAGAAAGTACAAGAAGGCGATGTGGGGTTTGTAGATCAGAAATACACTCTCTTCAGGCATAAGACCATATATCAGTCATTGAAATATGCATTGAGGAATGTCAAAATTTCTTCCGAAGAAAAGGATGAGAAGATCATTACCTACCTTAAAGACTGGGGCCTGCAAACCTGTCGTAACCAATATCCAAATGAACTATCCGGCGGGCAACGGCAACGAACGGCCATACTCGAGCAACTATTAAGTTCCGGCCTGTATATGGTGCTGGATGAACCCTTTTCCGGGCTGGATGTAGGAAATATTCAAAATGTAAAAGACGCTTTCCGGCTGATCAATGACAGTCATGAACTGAATACCATCATTTTCAGCACACACGATATTGAGCTGGCTGTTGAGCTGGCGGATTCGATTTATGTATTGGGCTATTTAAAAAATGATGATGGCACATTAACTCAAACGGGTACCATTCTGAAACATTTTGATCTGAAAGAAATGGGACTGGCCTGGCAGCATGAATTTACTGCCGACCACCTTGATATTACAAAACAGATAAAACAAATAATGCTAGCTTCATAAAGAACAATAGTTGTACTTGACAAGCTATCGCTGTTATTTTTTTTACTTCTACTATCGTCACTAACTGTATTGCTTTTTGACACTTTATGCTGTAAGCGCCATAATTATTTAAAATACTAAACTACGTTTATCCAGCTTGTTCATATGCCTGCTTTATCCAGTTGATCAGTTCTTTATTGATTGATTTTTCATCTTCTATTCTTATGCGGTGTGTACACATGGCATTCCACTTAGCGCCTTCCTCTGCTATACCTGATGCGGCAATCCCTTTTATATTTAGTCCCACATCCAGCCTCTCTTTGGTAGATGGCTGAATCAGCGCAAACTGCTTTTTTCTGCGTAAACTCACATATGCTTTCTTAGGAGACAACTCTATGTCTTTCCCGAATTTATTAACCTCTGATATAATTTTATCATACCAGGGTTTCAGATTTTGCTTCCCATTATATTGCTCTGCTATCCAGTCGGTATCATTTTCTGCCGCTCCTGCATGGCTTTTTTTAGCAAAATGAACTACTGTATTGGCATTCCCATGAGTGAAACCATGCTTTTCCTTTAAGAAGCTGACCAGTTCTCCATGCTTGGCAAAACCACTTTTATTTACAATTGCTATCCACTCGTTCAGTTTTTTCCCTGTACTTTTTTCAATATTAGCAAGCTGGGTCTGCAGGGCTTTATCTATACTATCATTACTCATATAATTCTTTTTGGTAAATCAATTATACGAAATGATTTCTTTAGAAAGAAAGCCTCAGAATATAAAGAAGGAATAAAAGGGGATGAAGCTGATTTTAAAACTGACTAATCGGAGGAAAAATCAAAATTTTGCTTTCCGTATTTACCATTTTTACGGCCTTCTATGCTGGCGAATAGTTGGTTCTTTATCCGCCGGTAAGCGATCCGCTGGGGAAAATCATGCGACGGATTTTCGCTGATAAACTCAGTGCCTTTCAGGAAAAAAACTTTAAACTGTACCGGCAGAGCATTATTTTGGCTATTTACGGTGGGAATATAATACCAGCTTCCGCTGCGATAAGCTAACTCAATGGTTTCCTGCGGAATAGTATCAGTTCCGTTTTTTACAAACATACTTTTCCCTGAAAGAGTACTATCGTTAATAATCTGCCATTGCTCAACAATAACACCGCTACCTGCATTTATTTTCCAAGTACCAGCCATCCATTTCATCTGCTCAGCTGTTTGAGCCTTTACTAAAAAAACAGTTCCTAGTATAAAAGACAGGCAAAAAAATACTTTTCTCATTCTATTAATTTTAATAGTCAAAGTTCGAAGCAGAGACGTATTCAAAATTGTAAAATTGCGACAAGATTAGTCCATGGAAGTAAACAATGTGCTCATCTTCAAATTTCCGTCGTAAAACTGTTTGGGGCTGACACCAGTAAATTCTTTAAACTCTTTAATGAAGTGTGCCTGGTCGAAATATCCATTTTCATATGCCAGCGCTGTAAGGCTTGAATACTTCTTTTCCCCCAGCATTTTTACAGCTGTCTGTAGTCGTATCACTTTTGAAAGCTTTTTCGGGCTTAAGCCGATTGCGGCAGCAAAACTCCGTTCTAATTGCCTGCGATTAATCTGTAATTGCTCGGTCAACTTGTCAACATTGATTTGTCCTTTTGATTGGAGCAAAGCTTCAATTCCTGACTTCGTAACCCTGTTGAATGCTTCGGGGCTTTTTAGCTTGCTTACTAAAAATTCTGAAAGGTGCTTGATTCTTTCTGTTGCATCGGCACCCTCTACTATATTTTTCTCCAATATCATTGCCTCCTCACCAAACAATTCATATAATGGTACCGCTCTATTTGTCATTTCCTGAATAGTCAACGGAGAAAAAGGCTGAAATCCGTCAGGATGAAACCTGGCAGCGATAATTCCTGTAGTGCCGGTAGGAACTATTTCAAGCGGGACTGTTATTTGCCCAAATACAAAGCATTGGGGTTGAATGAGGCTGCTTCCGTCTTCAAAAAACTGCTGATATCGGTCGCCATAGTTAAAGATCATTTCCATACAACCATCCGGAACAATACGTTGTTTTTCAGGAATTGGGGATGCCGGGGCTTCCAGCGACCAAAAGCATTTCACAAATGAATTTAATGGTTGTCGTACTTCGTATTGTTGATAATTCATCTGGTTAATTATTATACTACGGGCCCGTCAAATCTCCTCATACCATATTAAGTCATTTCACATGTATTTATATACTAATTACCCCTTTACTCATGTTGATCAACACGAAGCATTGATGTGAATCTGCTTAGGTTCATGACTACCGCTTAAGATTTGATTCATACATCGCAATCCATTCATCAGGTGAAATTTTCGAAGCCAGTTCGCCAATAAGTTCATAAGGAATCTCTTCTGGCTTTTTATATCGAATACAACTTTTTCCCATATCCAATTTTTTGGGCGATGCTTTTGTATGTGCGTCGGTGAACCATTTCAGCAACTTCGGGTTGGCATATATGCCCATATGGTAAACGGCAATGAAGTTTTTTTGCGAGGCTACAGACATAAAGGGCAATGGGTCTTTGGGGTTACAATGATAGCCAGCCGGATATTTTGAATGAGGGACCACATATCCAACCATCCCATAGTTCATTTCTTCCTTAAATCCTTTGGGTATATTTTTCTTAATCACTTTACGTAATTGGGCCATCGCCTTTTGCCTGTCCTTTGGTAATTCGGCCATGTATTGGTCTACGGTTGTTGCTTTTGACTGCATAACTATTTAATTAGAAATTTAAAATACGAAAAAATGCCGGCCATGGCCCCATCTCTTCCTTATATTGTTTGGCCATTACCCTTGTTATCTGTGCTATATGGGTCAGATCATGCACCACCCAAGTGGCAAGAATATGCCGAAGGGTAACCTCACCAAGTACGGGATGTATCCCTTTTTTCTCCAGGTCATAGTCTGATAAGATTATGGATCTGAACCATGCAACATTCTCATTTCGCACTATTGTAAATTCACTAAGCAGTTGATCAAGGGTTTTGCCACCGCTTTCTTCGTATTGTGCAAACCTGTCCCAGGGTTCAAACGGTTTTGAAGTACCAAACTCCAAGATGATTTTTGCCCGCGGCACCCAGTCTGTTTTTTCTCCGTGAATCAAATGTCCTACTACATCATACGGTGAAAAAGTTTCCGGCCCTTCATTGCTTATTACCCAGTCTCCGTTCAATCCTCCCAGTAATGCTTTAAGTGCTGCCGGTGTTCGTTCCAGTATACCAATTGCTTCTTGCTGATCAAACCTCATTTTCCAAATAATTTTTTAGCTCCAACAGTACTTTAGGCCATGCTTCACTTACCACATTGTAATACCACTCCCAGTCCTCACTCACATCTTTAGGATAAGGGCCTTGCTGCAGGTGAAGTGAGGCCCCATTTGCAGTAGCTGTCGTTTCTATTATTAAACTAAGTGGACCCAGAAAAGGGCGTTCTGTACTCAGATACATGTAGTCACCTATGTGCAATATGCTTTCCTTTTCATAGTCTTTTATTATACCAGTAGAAATGTACCTCATCCCAGCTTCTGAAAGACCCCAGGCCAACGCATAGATGCCGCCTGGTTTTAGATCTATGCAGCTTTTTTCCACTCCCCACCAGCCTTTAAGCATTTCAGCATTGGTAAATGAATGAATGATCTGTTCTTTCGTAGTGTCAATTTCTATGTCGCAAGTAACCGTTCTCATTTCTTTCGGGCTGGTTTACTTACAGATTTTTTCTTTTTTGACACTTTAGCTATTTTGTTATATTCCAGTGCCAGGTCCATCCAAAAGTCAAGTTTCTTTTTGGTACTAAGTGCCCATATATCTACAAATACAAATCCTTTCATCACTTTGCCAGTAAAGTCCATCGGTTTACATCCGTCTTTTTCCAGTACTTCCTCATACCTGGCCGGGTCCAGCCGCACCATTAATCTTTCCTTTTCTACACCCACACACATTTTATCATTTACCATAAAACATAGCCCTCCAAACATGGCTTTCTCTGTTACGTTCTTATGAGACAGCGAAATAATCGCCCTAATCCGATCGGCTAATTTTTCATTGTAAGCCATTGTTAACATTGTTGCGTTAAGGATCGTATGTATTTCTCTGTGAGTTATCCTTTCAAATATTTTTCCGGTACAGAATGCAGGGCAATACGGTTACCCTCTGTATCCAGAAAAATTGCCATAAAGCCATAGTCGGGACTGATCTCTGTTTTAGGCATCAGAATCTTTCCACCGGCAGCTTCCACCCTGCCCAATACTATTTGCACATCCGGGTTGCCATTCAGGTAAATCAAAGGCCCATCGGTAGCAGATGGTTTATGAAATTCTCCACTTTCAATAAGCGTTCCCCCTATGCCCTTCATCGGATCATCAATCGGGAACATCCTCATTTTGGTGCTTTGGAAATCCATAGGCTGCATAGTGATCTGAAAAATGGCTTCATAAAATTTTTGAGCCCTGTCAATGTCGGTCGTTGGTATTTCAAACCAACTGATTGCGTTATCCATGTATTTTGTTTTGGTTATTACTTATGTTTCAAAAATCATTTGCTTATATTGGTCATCTCCTTCATTCTCTTATATGCGGTAGTTACCAATTCATTCAATACTTTCATGTCCACATCGGCCAGCTTGTTGATATAAAGACAGGATACACTTGTCTTACATTTGCCCAGTTTCTTCACCAGGTCTTTATAATAATCAATTCCCGGCATAATGTACAGCGTAAGATTTTGTTTCCTTGGAGAAAACCCTGTGATAAACCAATCCCCTTCCTGCTTGCTTCTTTCAGACTTATAATGATAGGTGCCAAAGCCCACTATACTGCTACCCCACATTTTAGGTTCTGCTTGCGTTATCTTTTTCATCATGGCCAGGATAGTTATACAATCTCTTCTTTTGCTTTCTTCCTTTATGGTTTGAAGAAACGCTTCCACACTGGCATTATTTTTTTTGGTTTTCAGTTCTGCCATTACTGATTTATATCTTTTCCTTCTTTCAGTTTTAAAATAAACCCTTCTATTTGTTTTTTTGCTGCATCGTTGGGTGCCTGTGCCAATGCCTTATTGGCATATTCCAATGCTTTGGTAAAATCGCCTTTGGCTGAATATCCGCTCATCAGACCATTGTTTACTCCCCACATGTCACCATATCTTTTTTCACTGGCTTTAAATACATCCATAGCCCTTTCCAATCTTTTTTGGCCGATAAGCTGCCGACCATAGGCGGTATATTGGTTAGCGGTAGCTATCAGTAAAGCCTCATCCATTGTGGAATCCGCCTGTACTGTCCGGTTCAATTTCTCATAAGCAGTCGCAAGATTTCTTAAGGTTATAAAACTCTTTTGTCCCTGGAATCCGGTAATGGCCCGAATACTCCATTGCAGTGCTTCTTCCAGGTTGATGTTTTTGTTCAGGCAGAATTGAGCCGCCTGCAACATATTATTACTATTAAAGCCTTTCTGGCTGGTCACCTGTTCCCTCAATCTTGCTATTACTATATTATCTACATCCACCTCCACTTTGAATGGCACAGAGAGTTTTTCCCACTGCATTGCAATTACACAGGATTTTTCTTTGTGTTCAATAAACTCATATTTCAACCACTCCACACTTTTTTCCAATGCGACAGGTTTTACTTCTACCCGTAGAGCGTCATATTTCTCTTCATAATAAAAACTACCCCATGCATCAGCCTGGTTGGAGAAAATAAGCGTAACCTTATCTGCATCCATTGCCATGTGCAATCCATATGTCCCGGCCTTTATTGGTTTTCCTTCAACTGTCACATCATGCTCAAAAGTGATGGTGGTGTTTTCATTGGCGCCTGCCCGCCACGGTGATGTTGGCTTACCGGTAATAAAGTTATTGGTGCTAAAGCCGTAAGTAACTAGGTTCCCATCTCCATATATCTTTCCCTCCCGCTTATTTACATCCGGACGACCATATTTAATACTAATACTTGTGATGCCCACCTCTTCAGAGACCATTGCCCGTGGGTTATTTCCACTTGCAGGGATGTCCATTTGTGCGAGGCAAATATTTGTAGATAATATAATTACCAATAATAGCTGACAGATTTTCATTTTTATTTTTTTAGAGTTTCAATATTACTTTGATTCAGGCTGTGGTGCATTATCTGTATTCCAAATTTCCCGAAAGAGTTTCCATGTACCGTTTTCCTGCTTCCACAAGGCAATAAATTTTCCCTTGTCAACGCTACCTCCTTTTCCATCAGGGAAATTGTAGGTGCCTTCCTCCACTACCAGTTCTTCAGTGCCATAAATGTTTCCCAATGGGAGCTCGATCTTGGCCTCTTTATTTGCTCCTCCCTGGTAAAAGAAGCTGATGATAGCACCCAATCCCTTTACCGCAGGCATGCCGGGTGAGTACACTTCAGCATTTTTACAATAACGGATGGCATAAAAAGCCGTGTCGCCTGTCATAAATCGTTCCCCATAACTTTCATTCATTTTACTGATATGAGCTTTCACTGAATCTATACCAAAAGCATTCTGATCGACTTTTGTAGTTTTATTGGGCTGGCAGCTAAGGAAATTGATTGTTAAGAGAATCAATACAATATTTTTCATGATGGCAGTTTTAGGATGTTTAAGTTACAGAAATAAATAACGATTTGGCTACCGTTTATCATGAGAAATATTCATTTAAACTGGTCCCAGTATTTAATAATAAAAAAAAGAAGGATGACCGTGGAAGGTATTGCCAGCCAAAGGTGATACCATACCTGAAAATACAGGTCAACAGCAATCACCAGCAGGGCTCCGGCTATTGCCAGCCATGGCGACCAGGTTTTAAAATACCACATTCCTGCCAGCGCAATGATATTTATAGCTGGCAATAATTGAAGTACAAAATAATTATTCCCGTTGAGCTTGGGAAACCTAGCCATGAATTCCTGCTTCCCTGTAATGAGCTGGTACAGACCAAAGCAATTTCCGGTCAGCATCAGAAGTATAAAAAGAGAATATATCGAAAGTTTCATTTGGTTTATTTACAAAACTTTGAAAACAATCTATCCCTTATTTCCAGTGAATCACTAATCTAAGAGTACTTATATTCTATCGTTCCGGAAAAGTAGAGCTTCTCAGAAACCTTACGTACGGAAACAAGCACTACAAACAGCACTGTTATTAATAGTTGCTGATTCATTCTTTTCTTCTGTATTCCAAATCATATTCAGTAGACCATGTTGCACCATTATCTTTTGATATTTCCCCGTGCTGCCTGAGTTTTATAGGGCTTAAGTTAGTAAATGTCATCTTACGGATAGCCATAGTATCTTTTGCAACCGGGAATGGCTTGGAAGAAAAGATGATCTGGTTATTTTCAAATT